>DASXJO010000959.1:0-25520 GCA_036497385.1 Candidatus Angelobacter sp.
CCCACACAGAACCTGTTTCCATACTTCCTCCGACTTGCGCGGCGACCATTGCACCGGCACCGACCGGGAGCCAATGAGACTCCTCAGCAAAAGGTGAGATGCTGAATTTCATGCCGGGTTTGCGCAATCTGCTTTCTTTTATGAACTCCTGAAAAGCCCTTTTGGGGACTTTCAGGTACAGCTTTGGGCACCTATGGGTGTTCGTTAATGGTAATGGAAGCTGTACGCGTGGTGCTGGCGCCATTGTTGCCGGTGACTGTGGCAATGATTGTGTATGATCCGGCGAGGCGGTAAACGTGGGTCGACGCCAACTGACCGTTGACGATGGTTCCATCGCCAAAATCAATTACGCTGCTTGGCGCGAAGCTATTATTCAGCGCGGCGATGGAAGCCGTGATTTGAGAGCTGGCGAGCGCCGTGTCAGGAGTAATCGTCAGAGCGAACTCCGGGCCATTATTTGATTGCCCCGGAGCAATCGTCAGCCGGACGCCACGAGACATTTTGTTGGTGAGTGATGGTTTTCCAACCGCCTTCACAAATACTGTGTAGTCGGCCGGATCAAGTCCGAATCGCCCCAGATCAAGCGAATGCTGCCCGATGGCGACATTCGCCAGTTGCATTAAGTTCTCGCCGTCCTGCGAGACAAAGATCGTATAGTGATCAACCGTGCTTTCATCACCTTCAAGATTCCACCGGACTTGCGAGCCATGCGCGCCCACCTTGATGTTTACGCAATTATCGATACCGGTTTCAAATTCGGAGCCCTCTTCGTAATCGTTCCAGGTCACCAGTTGGATTCCGAACATCTGGGAGGCTTCGGAATAATATTTTCCGGCTTCAGCGATGCTTGCCAGCCATGCGTGGCCGCACTCCTGGTCAATGAATCGCTTCCTGCTCCACAGCGCAATCGAGTCGTCAAAGCCTTTGTACCCGGAACCGAGCGACAAATTATTAGCGTGGTGGGTGGCTGAATAATAGTATCCTTCCAGATAGCCCATGTCCGGCACGTTTGGCCGGGCATTGTTCCCTTCCCCTTTTTGCTGCTCATCATTTCCTCTGCCACGCGGCTCAACCCAGGCGTAACCGCCATCTGAATCCACATGCCTGAACGCTCCCGCATTGCGGAAAACAAACACTGGATTTCCGGCCACTCTGGATTTCACGCGATGCCAATCGATGTTGTACGCTTCCACGCCAAAGAAAAATACGACCGGCCGGCCTTCGTACTGCATGTAAGCGGGTGAACCCTGATATGTCCGTTGCGCATAATTAAGATCTTCAATGAGCTCGTCAGTGGAGCTGCAGTCCCTGGCGGCACAAGCTTTTAAAGCTCCAATATCTTCCATCAACGCAAATGTAAAGCCCGGATGCTTCTCTGCTTCCAGCATCAGGGACTGCACTCCCTGGTCATACTCCACGAAGTTGTGATGGAAGACTCCCCGACCGTACCAGTCAATAATCACCCCATCAATTCCGCGGCTGATCATGTCCGTTACTTGCTTTTGTATTTGCAGCACATCAGACGAGGTGTAGCCGACATCTACGTGGTCTCCGAATCCAAACCACGGCACCAGGTGGGCATAAATTTTCGCCGTGCTGCCCGGGTACAACAAGGTCTGTAATGGCACTTTGCTCACGTTTCCCGGGGCAATGTTGCCGTTGGCTTGACCGGCAAACTGGTCGGTGCCACTGGTATTGTTGGAAGTTTCAACGGTGAGGGTAGTACTCGGCCGGAATCGCGTGCCCGCAAACGAGCTAACAGATACCAGGATCAGGATTGAAAGACAAAATCTAAACTTAAACACAACCGAACTCCATCAGCGCGACAGGTCCGCGGCAAGAGCTACTCTCAAGCCGCACGCCCATTCATCATGGCGTGTCACGAATTTATCATTTGAGCTAGCACGTAAATGACCGAAAGCCGGTACAGCTCATGGCCAGTCTCGGTCCCGAGACGCATTGCGGGCTTTCTAGTCGAATGACGGAGGTCTTAAACGATACAGCTTAACCTTGTTCAGGAGGGCTTTGTAGCTGATGTTCAATCGCATTGCCGCCAGCTTGCGATTCCAGTGCGTGGACGCCAAGGCTTCTTCAATGGCTTTAAGTTCTGTCTGATCACGGGAGCTGCGAACCAGGGACTTGAGTCCATTTTCCCAGCTGTTGGATGGGACTTTCTCCGGTGGCGCTGATGCGCGCAGCAGCCGGATCTTTTCTTCCAGCTCAGCCACGGCCATGTTTTCGTCTTGCAGGACGATGAAACGCTTAACAAAGTTCCCTAACTCGCGTAGATTCCCCGGCCAGTGGTACTGCAAACAGGCCTGGAGCAGCGTGTTTGACAACTCAGGAGCGGGCTGCGCGTATTTCTCAGAATAACGCTTTATGTATTGCTTGAGCAGTGCGGGAATTTCCTCGCGACGCTCACGCAATGGGGGGATATTGATGGTAAAAGCATTAAGCCGGTAGTAGAGGTCTTCGCGGAATGCTTTTTCTTCAATTGCTTTCTGTATGTTGATGTTGGTAGCGGCTAGAACCCGCACGTCGGACGTCACATTGGCGCGCCCGCCGAGACGCGAAAACTGTCCATCCTGGAGGACATGGAGCAGCTTGGCCTGAAGCAGCGGGTTCATTTCCCCGATTTCGTCCATGAGAATGGTTCCGTGGTTCGCCATCTCAAATTTGCCGGGTTTCTGGCGGGTAGCGCCAGTGAAAGCGCCTGCTTCATAGCCAAAGAGCTCGCTTTCCAGCAGGTCGGCCGGAAGCGCGGCACAGTTTACTTTCACAAAAGCCTTCTGCGATCGAAGCGACAGCTTGTGAATCAGCCGGGCCAGAATCTCTTTACCAACACCGCTTTCACCCAGCAGCAGGATGGGCACATCCACCTTCGCCACAATGGCAATTTGAGCCCGAATCTGCTTCATCGCCGGACTGGCTGCCAGAAAAAAATGATCGTCGTCAAGGCAATCAATCTGTTCCTGGCTTGTTGTACCGGTGAAATGAAGAACGGGAATTTCTTCTTCCTCTGTGTCAGCGGAAAGACAACGCTTGACCACCGCATCTAGTTCCGCTTTATAAACCGGCTTGGTCAGATAATCGAACGCGCCAAGCCTCATAGCCTGAACTACCGTGCTGGTATCTGTAACGCATGAAACCATCACGATGCGCTGGTCCGGAATGAGTTTCCTGCATGCCTGAATGGTGCTCAGGCCGTTCATCTTCGGCATTGACATGTCCAGCAGCATCAGGTCAGGGCGTTTCACCTGGACTTTTTTGAGCGCTTCTTCGCCGCTGGAAGCGGTTTCCACAAGATAGTTTTCTGTTTCCAAAAGGGTCTTGGTATAGAGCAACATGCTGGGCTCATCGTCAACCACCAGAATGCTGGGCCGATTTCGATGACTCAAATGCGCGCTCATCTTGACTCCACTGAAACCATGGGCAGTAACACGCTAAATGTACTGCCCTCGCCAAGCGTGCTTTCAACCCAGATTTTTCCGCCGTGCGCCATAGTGAGTTTGCGGGCAATGGCAAGTCCCAGCCCCATTCCCGGCACAGGCGGATCATGCTGGATCTGCGAAAATTCCTCAAAGATTTTCTCGTGATATTCGGGAGAAATCCCCGGACCATTGTCGCTTACATCGATGCGCACACATTCAAACGTTCCGGAATCGCACGTGCGCCGATCATTCGGGAATGAAAGCGTCCCACGCACTTTCCGGCGGTCCCATCTATGCGGACATGTCCGCACTTCCACTTGCCCTCCAGCCGGCGTGAATTTCAAAGCGTTCTCCAGCAGGTTGGAAAGAATGTGCTGCACCCTGAGACAATCGAAGGCGATCTGCGGCAATCCCCGGTATAGCGAAAGCTCAAGCTGGGTACCGCGCTCGGCATAAAGGCCCTTCCAACGCTCGAACGAATCTTCTACGCACTGATTAACGTCCCCAAGTTCTTTTTTTACTTCGAACCTCCCCGATTCCAGAGCGCTGAAATTCAGGAAGTTTTCTATGAAGCGCTGTAAACGCACGGCATTTTGCTGCATTTCCTGTAGTACATTCTTCTGCATTTCAGTGAGCGGGCCGGCATTATTGCCTAACAGAAAATCCGTGTATCCGGAAATTACCGCGAGAGGGGTTTTTAATTGGTGCGCCGCGGCGGCCAGCACCAGCGTTCTTTGAAAAACTTCGCGCTTGACCCAATCACCGCCCGGAGGCGATACCTGATCTGTAACATCACTTTCCGGATTAACCTGCATCGCACTGTGCTCGCTGGACACCGACTCCCTCCACAACGGAAACGGCTTCTTACACTCGCCAGTTCTGTGGCCCTGAGTTATCACTTACGAGCTGCCCCGGAAGGGGGCTGGTTGGATGGATTTTACCTTATCCTGGACCAGAGCAAACGAATGTAGATCAACAATATCATATTAACTTGTGAGTAAACATGGGCCTGTTACAAATAAATTCAACAGCAAATCCTTTCAATTGCCTGAGGATACAACCTTCCTACAAAACTCGCATCAAAAGCTGATTCGTGGCGCATCATGGCGCATTTCCGAAACTTATTCTCTATATATCTAGTGCACTCACCTATTGTCATCGTTGCATAAAATAGCGAGAAAACATCCCTAGTACAGGACTAAGGACGGGGGCGGCCCTTGTGCAGCGTGGCAGATGCCTACCACTGTGGCATGTCTTTACTACTTCAGACTTGCCGAGAGCAACGCAATTCTTCTTAAGATCCAGACAATAGCCTTTCGACAATTGCAGAACGGGCCTGACGGGAGCACTGGGATTGGCGTTAGATGTGCATATATAAAAGGCAATGACTACGCCACACTCGTTTGAGGGAAGCGGAGAGCCGTCCCTACGCATCCAGCCCAGTCTGAGCAACTCACCCATGCCGCCTTCTGACGTGATCTTTGGCTCCTCGCCGGCCATGCTTGCGCTTCATCACAAGATTCGCAAACTAGCCGCGGTAAATATCTCTGTGCTACTCACTGGGGAAAGCGGCACCGGCAAAGGAACAATAGCCGGTCTGATCCATTCCTACTCTCGTGAACAGCATGGGCCGTTTGTACAGATCAATTGCGCAGCTCTGCCGGCCAGCCTTATCGAGAGCGAGCTGTTCGGCTATGAAAAAGGTTCATTCACGGGCGCCACGAATTCCAAGCGCGGGCGGGTGGAATCGGCTGAATCGGGCACGCTCTTTCTGGACGAGATCGCGGAACTGGACTCGCGGATCCAGGCCAAGCTGCTGCACCTGTTGCAGGATGGGCATTTCACCCGCATTGGCGGAGCCGAGGAACGGCATTCGCCAATGAGATTTGTTTTTGCCAGCAACCGCAACCTCCAGCTCGAAATTGCGAGCGGCAATTTCCGTGAAGATCTTTTCTACCGCATAGACGGCATGACCCTGCAGCTTCCACCGTTGCGCGAACGGGCGGAAGACATCCCTAAGCTTACTAATTATTTCCTTGGCAAGTACGGCGAGCGCTATCACTGCTGCCCCAAAGCATTTTCCTCCAGCGGTATGGAGCGGTTACAGAGTTACTGGTGGCCGGGAAACATTCGCCAGTTGGAGAACGTTGTTCGTCGTTACGTGGTTCTGGGCTCTGAGATTGCGGTGCTTGCCGATCTGAATGACGACGTGCGGGACGTGTTTCACTTTTCGATTCCACCTCATGGCAAAGTTGCTCTTAAAGAGATAACCCGGCGTGCTGTGCGACAAGTGGAGCGCCAGGTGATCGCAAAAGCGCTGCACGTAACCGGTTGGAACCGCAAAGCAGCAGCCAAAATACTGAAGATTAGCTATCGCGCATTCCTTTACAAGCTGGAAGAAGCGGGCATTTGCTGCCCGGATGAAAGCGCCGCGCCGGAAAAGGTCTCCTCAATCGTTGAGAATCAGAATCGCACCGCCGCCTGATCCGTGCAGCACAACTGAGGTCATTCCTTGGCTCCGTGCACGATTCGCGATGTCACACGGAGTCGTTCCTTGGACATCATTTAGTTCCCTGAGTCTTTAAGACGAGATTGCCCGTTCGCAGCAGATGTGTGCCAACTCGGTTGAAAAAGTTTTCAATCGCTGCAACGCGGAAAACTGTGCGCTGCCCTGAGTGGTCAAAAAGTCAAACGGTGGCGGGGCAAAAATCAGCGGCAGTGTCCGTGGCATGCAAAGTGCAATATGGAATAGCGCAAGCACGCGAGCGCGCAGAAGTCGCCTTCTCCGTTCGTGCTGATGAGAATCGTCACCCTACTACTGGAATAAAAGTTGGGGCCCTGGGACGGCGGATCCCGAAGCGCCCGACTTTCAAAAGATAGCCGGATCAATTATTCCGAATTGATACCGGCCGCAGTTCTACAGGAGCGCAGTCAATGAGCATCTTCTATCTACCTAAGAATGCATCGAAAGCCCGTCTTCGGGAAGCGGAGAACGCGCGCAAGAACCGGGCCGAGATAATGAAAGCATATTCGCAGGGACAGGTTTCCCGGCGAGAACTTATCAAATGGGGACTGATTACCACGGGCGGGATCATTGCGCCCATCGGCGGATTAAGTCCATTTGTAGCCTATGCCAGCGGCGGCAGCGGTTCCGGCGGCAGTGGCTCCAGCGGCAGCGGGTCTGGAACTTCCAGCAACATTCCTACAGGAATGCCCCCAAGTCCGCTTTTTGGCGTACAAGCCTTCACTACGGCGATGCCGCGCTTTGATGTGGTTTCGCGCAACCCGGTCTCTTCACTCACTCCCGTTCCAACTGCTCAGGCGAATCAGACACAGCAGCCACTTAACCCCGCGCTGGTTGGCGGAAGAAGCGGTTTGACTGGGCCAATCGAAGGGCGTCCCCCTGGACCAATCTGGGCACATCAACGCTTCGATCAGTTTCCTCCAAAGGTCGCCGTTGAAATGACACAAGCAGGCGCGACAGCAAATACCAGCTACAACCCCGCCGTCGCTTCAAGCCTTAACTCCGGGATTGATCCCACCGCTGGCCTGCCGCTGAAATTTCATCCCGGACTGCCGACACAAGATGCAAACTCAGTCTGGACTTTTAATGGGACCATTCCTCCCAAACTGGTGATCGGACGCTATGGCGAGCCGATCCTGTTCCGCCATCATAACGGTTTACCATTCGACGTTACGCAGAACAACGGGTTCGGACGCAATACCATTTCCACGCACGAGCACAATGGTCATCACGGAGCAGAAAACGACGGTTTTGCCGGCGCCTACTTCTTTCCCGGCCAGTTCTATGACTATCATTGGCCAATCGTTCTGGGCGGGCACTTCAGTTTCAATACAGATGCCACTGATCCTCTAGCCAGCAGCCCGGCAGATAACGGCGGCCTCAATAAAGTCCCCGGTGACTGGCATGAAACCATGTCCACACACTGGTTCCACGATCACATGTTCAGCTTCACTTCACAGAACGTGTACAAGGGCAACGCCGCCATGTTCAACATTTATAGCGGCCTTGATCGCGGAGACGAAACCGTGAATGACGGCGTAAATCTGCGGCTGCCCAGCGGTTCTTCCAATGGCAAGGGCTGGGGCAATCTGGATTATGACGTCAACCTGATGCTCGCAGATAAAGCGTGGGACCAGAACGGTCAGCTGTTCATGGATATCTTCCAGTTCAGCGGCTTTATCGGTGACATGATGACCGTGAACCTTACTTATAAGCCCTATTTCGAAGTTGAGCGGCGCAAATATCGTTTCCGCATTCTCAACGCTAGCGTCTCGCGGTTCTTTAAGGTCTGCCTGAGCGATGGCGCGGAATTCTTCCAGATCGCCAATGACGGCAACCTGCTCCCGCATCCGGTGAAGCTGACCGCACTCGACGAGCAAGGCATTGCCGAGCGGTATGACATTGTTATCGACTTCTCGAAATACAACGTCGGCAGCAAAGTCTGGATGGTAAACCTCTGCGACCATCAGGATGGTACTAAGCCGGCGAAAGACCGCACCCTTTCTGACGCATTGGGAGGGAAGTCGTCGGATCCCTGTGTCGGCAAGTTCATGGAATTCCGCATCGTACGTGATCCCGTGACGTCAGACCAGAGCCAGGTGCCTTCCAGCCTGATTCCCAACCCTGACTTGTCGAACATTCCTGTGGCGCGCGAGCGCACCTTTGTGTTCGGCAGTGGAGCTTCACAAAACCAGAGCGACTCAATCACGTCTTTCATCACCGGAGCAGGAGGACAAACCGGTCCATGGGGCATAAAGACGGATGGCGGCAAGATGCTAAATGCTGACTTTGGACGGTTATCAGCGGCGCCAAAGTTTGGCACCCGTGAAGTCTGGCATCTCGTGAACGGCGGCGGCGGATGGGACCACCCAATCCACATCCACTTCGAGGAAGGTCAAATCCTTTCGCGGACTGTACTGGGAGCCGCGGTAACGGTGCCGGATTGGGAGCTGGGGCGCAAGGACGTTTATCGTCTGCGGCCGAACGGCAGCGTTACGCTTACCATGCAGTTCCGCGATTGGGGCGGCATGTTCATGGAGCACTGCCATAACACCGTGCATGAGGACAATGCCATGCTCCTGCGCTGGGAGCTGGATGATGGCGGCTCGCCTTTCCTGCGTCCGCTGCCAACGCCGAACCCGCACCCGACTGGTGTGACATTTGAAAACCCGGATGAGGTCCTGCCGACTGCGTACTAACACAGTCGTTAGGATTACACATCCACGCGAGGCCGCCCTGACTCAAACCAGGGCAGGGCGGCCCGCAATTTGATCGACCAGGTGAAATCATGTTTCGACGGAAATTTTTTGCGGGACTCGCACTCGCTGCTTTCTTACTTATTACTGCATCCATTCTGCTCTACAAGGCGCCTGCTGCAGCCGCCTTTGACAATGCGCACTGGGGCGCAAACTTCTTTCCCAATACTGAGCTGACCACCCAGGATGGAAAGAAGGTGAAGTTCTATGACGATCTGGTTAAGGGCAAGATCGTAGTCATCGACCTTATATATACGCACTGCGTGGATTCATGCCCGCTGGAAACCGCCCGGCTGGCGCAAGTGCAGAAGATTCTGGGCGATGCCGTGGGCAAAGATATCTTCTTTTATTCCATCAGCATCGATCCGAACCAGGACACGCCGGCTGTCCTGAAAGCATACGCGCAAAAATACCATGCCGGGCCGGGATGGCTTTTTCTGACCGGCAAGAAAGAAGAGATCGATCAGCTAAGTAAAAAGATCGGCTTGTACACTGAGCCCGATCCCAATGATCGTGACGGACACAGTCCGAGCGTTCTGATCGGCAATGAACCCACCGGCCAGTGGATGCGCAACGGCGCAACGGACAATCCCAAGTTTCTGGCAACACTGATTGGCGATTGGCTCAACAATTGGAAGTACTCCGACAGCAAAGAGAAGAAGAATGATGCCGAAGCCAAGCCGGTGAAACTGGATCCGGGGCAATACATTTTCGCAGGACATTGCGCGGCGTGCCACACCATTGGACACGGTGACAAGATCGGTCCTGATCTCTTAGGCGTCACCAGTTCGCGTAATCGCACGTGGCTTAAGCGCTTCATCCAGGAACCGGACAAGCTCATTGCGGAACATGATCCAACCGCAGTTGCGCTGTTTGAGAAATATAAAGAAGTACGCATGCCTAACCTGCGCCTGGTGAATGGCGATGTCGAGACGCTTATTAAGTTCCTGGAAGAGCAAACCGCATCCCACGCCCGGACAGCGGCAAATCATGCGCCTGCAACCATTGAGGCAGTGCCAGGCAAAACCAATAAGTAGTTTTTTCCGCCTGCCTCATTCGTCAATAGCGGATTGAGGCAGGCACTTTCTTTAAGCATCCGGCCTCTGCGACTGCCTTTACTCCTTCGAGCCTTAAACCTTCCTGCATTCCCAAAAGCAGAAACGACGCGCAGTACCAAGACGGTTCTGTTCCGACCATTAGCCAGAGAGCGCCGCAAGGGTGGCTGGCAGCAGCTTAATACCAAAGCGGTTGCAAAAATTTACAACCAGCCCTTGCCGTAAATCCACGCTCAAGTGAACACCTGAGAGCGCGAGATTTCTTTCGTATGGAAATCGATTTGGCACATCAAGTGCATTGATCTTTGGCAAATGAAGTTCCCGGCAGGATTTCCGGAATCGAATCACGCGTACAGCAACGCAGATGCTTTGATTATCACCAACGCCATGGTGAACAGTCCTGCCTATAAGTTGAAGGAGAACACGGATGAGAGCGCTAAAGAAACACTTCCGGGCGCTGCGCGTTATAGCTTTGCCGGTTACCACGATCGCTATCACTATCACTGGGCTTGGATACTTTGGGAATGTACGAGCACAAAGCACTACTCCCGCGCCGAAGGTAGTTCCCATTCGGCCGCTGGCCCCCTTGAGTTCAGTAGCTATTCCTGACGTTCCAGGATTGAGTGATTACGTAACCGACAAAGCCGCAGCGATTGCCCTGGGCAAAACCTTGTTCTGGGACATGCAAGCGGGCAGTGACGGAGTGGTGGCGTGCGCCTCGTGCCATTTCAACGCCGGCGCGGACAGCCGCGTGAATAATTCCGTAAGCCCCGGGATTAAGGCTGGAGATTCAACGTTCCAGGTCGGCGTTCATCTAAATGGGCAAATCTATCCCAATTACAAATTAAATGCGGGTACAGCCGCGGCAGGGTTTGGCGGTTACCACGACGGCGACTTCCCGCTGCACAAGCAAGGCGACGTCAATACGCGGGGCAATCCGGAGTCGGATGCCAATGACGTTGTCGGGTCACAAGGCGTGTTCTCCAGCTCCTTTGATCGAGTGCAGATGTTCCGCAGCGCCGAGAAGGTGACGATCGCCTCGGACGAGGTCTTCTCTTTTCCCGATCCAGCGGATGCAACAAAGACCATTGACACGCGAAGGGTTGAGCCGCGCAACACGCCCACTGTGGTGAACGCGATTTACAACAACCGGAGCTTCTGGGACGGCCGCGCGCAGAACACCTGCAATGGGGCGAACCCGTTTGGGGAGCGCGATACAAGTTCACACCTGTTCGCGGCCAGCTCCATTTCGGCGCCACTCACGGCAACGCTGGTACGGCTGCAGAATTCGTCGCTGTGTTCACAAGCTCTTGGACCGCCGGGCAGCCCATTTGAGATGTCGGCGGCAAACCGCACGTTCCGCGATATCGGACGCAAGCTCTTGTTGCTGACGCCACTCGCGAACAACACCAGCACGACTCCACTGGGACACCAGAAAGTCAGCGGCGATGACAGCGTTCTCGGGAAGCGCCGTCGCAGTACAGGATCCGGATTGCAAACCGGCTACGCTGCCATGATGAAAGCGGCTTTCCAGCCGAAGTGGTGGCAATCGAAGCAGGTCATTTGCATTGCGCCGGACGGCAGCGAAAAAGTTATTGATCCCACAAAGCGGCAGGCATGCGCGGCGGGAGCAAAGCCATTCTTCCAGATGGAGTACAACTTTTCCCTGTTCTGGGGAATTGCGATCCAATTGTATGAGAGCACGCTGGTGGCTAACCAGACGCCGCTCGATCAGTACCTGAGCCAGCAGCAGACCTACGTGCTGAACGGCGACAGCCTCAAAAACTTTTACACCATCCATCTGCCGGCCGGCGTTGATCCCCTGACGGTCTCCGTGGTGGAACTCAATCCCACGCTGGACGCGAGCGACCAGGAAGTCTTCGCATTTGATGACGGCGCAGGACAGATCAGCGGCGTGGGAGTTACCAGCGGCAACATTGATTACGCGAGCGGAACGGTTTCAATCCAGTTTGACGTTCCTCCCCCGGCCGCCTATCCGATCAATATCAGCTATTCGATGGGTCCCATTCCGCTAACGCAGGGGCAGCTTCGGGGTCTGCTGATTTTCCAAACGAAAGGGCGTTGCATCACCTGCCACGGCGGGCCGGAGCTATCGAACGCTTCAGTCGGCAACGTCTCCCTGCAGCCGCTTGAACGCATGGTAATGGGCGACTTCAATGTGCGGGTGTATGACAACGGTTTCTACAACATCGGGGTGCGTCCCGGCGCAGAAGACATCAGCTTGGCCGACGTGGATGGCGCCGCCGGATTGCCGCTCTCCCAATCAGAGTTGTTGCGGCAGCGTGTCTGCAACGATCCCGGCTTCTCTTTCATGGTGCCGGCCCGCCCTGGAGACGGCGTCACAGCCGCGCCTTTGAGCTGCTACGACGATGTCGCGAGCAAAGGATTCTTTAAGACGCCGATGCTGCGCAACATCGCGCTGACCGCGCCTTATTTCCACAATGGCGGGCAGCTCACGTTGGAACAGGTGGTGGAGTTCTACAACCGCGGTGGCGATTTTCCCGATGGTTTCGATCAGATTCCGCTGATCGATCCCAACATTGTTCCACTCGGGCTCACGATGCAGGAAAAAACAGATCTTGTCGATTTCCTGCGCAATGGACTAACCGATCCGCGAACAGTGAACCAGTCAGCTCCCTTTGATCACCCACAGCTGTTGGTGGCCAATGGTCACCCGCCGGATGTGAATGGCTATCCGGTGCAAAACGACCGCAAGCATCCTGGGCAGGCGACAGACCGAATGCTGGAGGTCCCGGCAAGCGGCAAAAGCGGCGGAGCGCCGTTGCCAACATTTTTACAAAACCTGCTGGCGCACTGATTTGTCTTGACGGAGACAAGTCAGCGCGCCGCGCACGGATGAACGAGCGAAGCACGAGACGGACGGATGATGAGCTAAGGAGTTTTTAGATGTTGTTCAGGTTACACACTTCCGGGAAAAGAATAATGGCGGCTGCCTTGTTATTGATGGCGGCCAGCGTCTGGGCGCAAAAACCAGACACACCGCCAACGCCCGCCACAATGCCTGCTTCGCAGGGAGGCGTTGCGCCTTTCGATATGACGGGCTTCATCCAGTTCGCCTCTGTAGATTCTGTTTGCACGCGTAACGACAACGTCTCGCAAACGAATTCACCGATGCCCGCCGGGTGCAAGTCAGCCGCAGGCTGGATCCAGATCAATGGTCACGTCATTCGCGTCCCGCAAAACACAATTCTGCAGATGCCCGCCAACACTCTGACCTGGGAAGAGGTGTTTGAATACAACCCGCTGGGCTCAGGTACGGAGAGCGGACTTGCGCTTTCAGACGGCTCGCGTCTGCCGGGAACATTTGAAGCCCACGTCCAGGGCAACATCGTAAATGGAACTTACATTGCCGGATTGCTTTTCATCTCGCAGCAATCGCTGAATTCCAGCCAGGGATTTATCGAGTCACTCGATTACGCCAACGGCATCATGGTGGTCAACGGAACCAAGGTACAGCTCAATGATCCGCTGGGGCGGTTCAGCATTGGCAAGTCGCCGGACGTGCGCTTCTCGATCGATGAAGACAACCCGACGGTACGCGCTGAGACCGCGTTTCCCATGTGCATCCCGCGTCAGGACCCTTCCGTAGCGGATGATCCGCTCTGCCCGCAGAAGAACCGTCCGAAAAACGGCAGCGCTTACGTAATGAACTTCACCATGGACCCGCGCGGCGTAATGTCTTCACCGGCAAGCCCCACGCCAACGGACCCCACGGTGTTTGCTCCGTTTGAAGTTGGTGACTACGTAACTTACGCCGGGACGCTGATGGATGGCAACGGCGGGAGATACATTTCCGCGCATACCGTCATCGCGAATGTGGGCATCTATACCACACCGGGAGACGTGCCCGCATATGTCGCAATCGACGTAGTGCTGCAGGGCGCTCCGGGAATTCCCAATCCTGCGTTCCCGCAGGAAGCTACAGCAAAAGTAAGGGTTGAGGGCTTCTCTACAGATCCTTCACGACCCGTCGATATTTTTGCCGTTGATCAGGACTGCAACGGAGCAGTGAAAGAACGTGCGCCGTGGGCATTTGAATTCACGGTTGAGCCAGGCCCGCCGACGATAGGAAAAAAAGGACGCTTTCGCTTTCTTCCGGCAGGCGGCAGCTTTCTTCCGCCATCGCGGAACGTGGGCGTGAAAATCGATTATCCCGAGCCCGCGGTTTTCAACCAGACGCTGGGAATCGTGGCGGGACGTTATCAGGCGCCAAACTTCACTTTCATCTTCCCGGAAAACCTGGCCGTGGGTGATCCGTCGGTACCGCTGAATTTCTCTGACCTCATATTTTTGGTGAACGGCTCAGGACCGTGGGGCGGCTACAGCAATCAGCCGGTCGGACAATTGAATCCGTGGCCGGGCGCAAGCGCGCCCAACGTGACGTGCAGCAGCAGCGGTGGAGGCACGCCTCCGCCACCGGGAGCCACGGCGGCTGCAAGTTATACGGCTGCAGCCACGCCGATCATTGCCAGCACAGCGGTGACCTTGAGCGCGGCAGGAAGTACGCCTGCGAACGGGCCGTTTACGTGGACGCAGATTGTGAATCCCGGAGATCCAGTGGTCTCACTGGGAACACCTTCGCTGATGACTACCAGTTTTTCCGCGCCCACGGTAGCCAGCAACACCAATCTGACTTTCCAGGTAAGCGTTGGCGGAAGCAATTCCACCACTCCGGCCACGGCAACGGTTACGGTGCCAATTGCGCCGCCTGCAGCTCCAGCCCCGCCATCAATCAGCGCAAGCTCGATGCCTGCAAACCCCGTGGCCAGTGGGACGAAAGTCACACTGAGCGCCAGTGGAGTTGATCCGGCAGGCGGCACACTCACTTATGCGTGGGTAGCGCCGGCGGGAATCACTCTTACTCCAGTGTCGGGAACGAATGGTGCGCAGCAAACTTTCCTCGCGCCCACAGTCCCGGCGGGTTCAGCTCCACGCACGCTTTCATTCAACGTGACGGCGACGAGCTCAGCTTCCAGCCTTTCGGCAAGCGCTAACGCACCGGTGGTAGTAAATCCAATCCAGGACGTTGTGACGATCACTTCGGCCGTTTACACCACGTCGAAAGCGAGATTGCAGGTGAATGTGACGGACATTACACCTGGAATCACGCTGACCTGCACGCTGAACATCAACAATCCTGCAACGGGCAAGCCGTATACAGCGGTGATGGGACCGGCAGTTCCGGCAGCGGCAGGAAATTACAGCGTTACCTTCACGGGCGTGAACCAGCCGACGAGGGTAACAATCACTTCTTCAGCCGGAGGGACTGTAAGTTCCGGCGTAACGAGGGTTCGTTAGCACCGCCCCATAGCAAATCACGGGTTCACGTGGCGGCTTTAGAAACTGATCGATTTTAGTAAGCGGAAAGTGCAGAGGCAGCAGAGCAAGCAGTAGACGGAATGAGCTCTGGTAAGAAACCGCATGGTGCTGCTCATAGCGGTAAGTCAGAAACAATTGTCCCGGGGCAACGAAGCTCGCTGGGAAAGAAGAGGAATCTTTATGAAGCACGCAGTAAGCCACAAACAAATTGAGCAGAGGACGTTGCGGACCGAGGCCACCAGAGCAAACCTGTTCAGGATCTTCCGCCCACCAGCGTTCGTTGCAGCGCTATTCATCTTCATCGCCATGGTTGCAAGCCAGGGCAATGCTCAGACAGATGGCATCATGGTGCTGCAAAACATGACCACACCCCGAGGCGGGGTTTGGCTCGCAAACTCTACGCCGGCTACACCGCCGGGCGGCCACTTCTGGCAGACGGACGGCGTGCTGGGCATCTGTCGTGTCGATCCCCTTCCGGGCGGCAATCCTCCGTGGCAGTTGACCAACTGCCAGGCCACGGCAAAGACGGCAAGTGAGCCCGTGGTTGCCACTCCGGCGGCGACCATCAGAGGCTTGCCGGCTGGCGCGCAGTTCATATTCGTGGCCGATGCATCCAGCAAGACTGTCAATGTGGTGCGTTATGTTTTTGATCCATCCACGGAGCGGCTCAGCGCAAACTTGACAATCCAGGTGCAGAACGCCACGTCAGTGGGCGGAGGCGCTGGCGGCGGACGCCCAGTCGGACTCGCCCTGGGTCCCAACGGGACGGATCTCTACGTCGGTTATCTGAAGTCCGGCGACATCATGAAGGTCCCAAATGCTACTTCGATCACCAGCGGCACGCCGCCGGTAACGAAAATCGGCACTACCAGTGATGGAAGAGGCGTGAACTCGATTCTCTTCCTGGCCAACAATCTGTATCTGGCCGAAATTGGCGGCGCCGGGCTCTCGGTGATTCCTGATCCTCAGGGAATTTCCCGTGTGGCTTGCAATTCGGCTTCGCCCTGCAGAGCAACCACAGTCACGCCGACATTCAGCTTCTTCCCCGGCGGCTTGGCAACGGATGGCACCAACTTGTTCGTGGGCGATTCACCCCTGACGACGCCAGGAAGCATTCTCAAGTGGAATCCTTCCACGGGAGCGCTCTCCACTTATTCGGTGAACGTGCCGGCCTACGTTTCCAACTATGACAACCAGACTCGCAACCAGTACGTGAATCCGTTCAGTCTGGGATTTCTGCCCAACGGCGACCTGATGGTGGGAGATGACTTCTCGGCTTCGCTGGTCGTGCCAACGCCTCCTACCCAACAGGGACACGTCTGGCGCGTGGCCGCCGCGCCCACGCCGCCAACCATCACCAGTATCGCGCCCAACAACGGCCCCACTGCCGGAGGAACGGCGCTTACCGTTACTGGCAGCGGGTTTGACACTGCTCCCGGAGCAACGCAGATTTTCGTGGGCGCAAACCAAGCCATTACACCGTCATGCGCTTCCGTGACTACCTGCACGGCCACCACCCCGGCCGGATCAGGAATCGTGGACGTTCGAGTGGTAGTGAATGGCGAGCAAAGCGCCACGTCGGCAGCCGATCTCTTTACCTACAACGCTCCTCCACCTCCGGGCGGCGGTCCTACCATCACCAGCATCTCGCCGACAAGCGGATTGCTGGGCGGCGGAACCAGCGTGACCATTACCGGAACAAATCTGGCTGGAGCAACCTCCATCAACTTCGGCCCGAACGCGGGAACGGCAATCAACTGCGCGGCCGACGGCTCTTCCTGCACTGTATTCAGTCCTGCAGGAACGGGAACAGTTGACGTGCAGGTAACAACGGCTGCCGGAACCAGCGCCGTTGTAGCCGGAGACAGATTCACCTACGGCTCGCCTACGGCAAGTTTGTACGCGTGGGGCATCACTGCTCCTAAGGGTGGAATGGTCTTCCTACCCGGCTCGCTTGGCGGCGGACCTGGCCACTTCTGGGCTTCCGATCACGTAAACGGCTTCTGCCGTGAAGACCTTGTTCCGGGCACCACTCTGCATGCCATCAATTACGCGGTTTGCGATGATGGCAGCATCGGCTCTCCGGGGCAAGCGGTTTACGACCCGCGAGTAAATGCTGATGGTGTCACCCATTACGTTTACGTCCCTGACAACGCAGTCAAGAGCGTCGCGGTGTGGCGTCTTACCTACAATCCAACAACAGAAACCATAGTGGGCCCTCCGGAAGGAATGATTCCGCTGGCCGATGTTCGCACACTGAAGCCCAACGGAATGGCATTAGGTCCAGACGGAAATCTTTACGTGACCGATCTTACCGAAGCCAACATTCGGCAGATCACCAATCCTAATGGCGATCCGCGCACACAAACCGTCGGCATTGTTGCAGTCACCGGTGACGGGCGCGGCGCGAACGGAACCATCGGCTTCATCGGAAACAATCTCTATATTTCCGAGAACCGGGCAGCATCGTTCATTAACATCACTGCTTGCCCACCGAATGCCGCGCCTCCGTGCGCTACCACACCTCTACCGATGCCTTCCGGCGTGTTCATTGCCGGAGTAGCAACGGATCCCGTGAACGGCTTTGTGTACGCCGCCGATTCACCGGGCGGAGCCAATGCCAATATCTGGCGTTACAGTCTGGCTTCAAATACCACGACGCTTTATCTGCAAGGCGGAGTGGTGCCGGCGGCAGGCAGCCCGAACGCAACAGTGTGGTGTGCGCTCACCTGCACGCGTCCGTTCGATCCAAACCTTACTCCTGGCGGCACGGCCGGGTTCTCGTTCGCGTTCGGTCTCTATGTGGATACGACGAATGGCTCGCTGTACGTCACGGAAGATCCCACCGCTGGCAATCGTGGCGGTCGCGGACGCGCCTGGGTTGCTCCTCTCGTGCCGTAGGCTCGGCTGCGGGGAAAGGCTCGCTTGAGATGGGATGAGGCTGGCGATGTGAATCGCCAGCCTCATTCCTAGACCAACAATTGCGACCTCACAGTTTGCGTAACACATTATTCAGGAGAAAATTATGTTCTTGCGAGATCTGCTCATTCCCTCTCACCTGTTCCTCATCCTCGGATTATTCATGCTGTTCTTCGGCGGCAAGAAATTGCCAGAGCTCGGGAAGGGCCTGGGCGACGGAATACGGTCGTTCAAATCGTCAGTCAAAGAGATCAACAAAGCGGAGTAGCCTGTCCGTCATTGTGATCTCCGAACAAGCTGAAATGGGTTGAAAACTTCAGCCTACCACTATAGTTCGCGTCAATGACTTCGAGTCTCTCATTGCGTTTCCTAGCAGCCATTGAACAACGTACCCGGTTGGTACCGCACTAAGACGACCTGACGGACAAGCCGCAAATCGCATAAGCTTTTCGCCGCTGAAACCAACGCTTTCGAGAGAGTTAGGGATTGGTGGAGCTAGTCAGGATCGAATTGTCCACTCGTTCTGGAAAACAGGAAAGTTATTGATTCGGTTCCGTAGGTCCGCGCTCCACTCTATCAGTGGCTGCTGAGCGGTGCCGCAGATAGTCGCGGATAGTGAACTGATGCTCCCCATCTCGACACTAAAGCTGAATTGCTTCCGCGCTGTCATCTACGTCTGCTTTCAATCAGGTATGCTTTCGCTGATCAGACCACCGTTACGTGGGATGCATGCCGTGAAACCTATTTCCCTGCAGCCATGCACCGCGGTTCTAGTGCCGTGATGACCGTTCCTGTCACTTTCAACAATGCCTGCTGAAGCGCCAAGATATGTTCTTCGGAGGTCAGATAACTAATGATCATGACCCGGATTGCGCTTCGCCCGGCAACAGTCGTCAACGATATCCAGCGTTCCCCGCTCCAGTTGACGCCTTCTACCACAGCCGCATTGGCGGCTGCTATCTTCTGTTCCGTCGCTTCCGTCGGCAGCTTGACTCTAAATGCAACGCCGGAGAGCGTCTGCGGCGCACACAACTCAAAATGGCCGCACTCCGTCACCCACTTTGCCAGTTTAGCCGCCAGCCGAATTTGTTCATTAATCATCTGCTCATAACTCTGCCGGCCGTGAACCCGGAGAGTCATCCATAATTTGAGGGAGTTCATTCTGCGCGACCATTGGCTGCTGGTCTGAAAAAGGTCCTCCAAGGCCGCATTCGTCGACCGGCAAAGATAAGGTGCGGCCGTACCGTAAGTCTTTCCCAGCAACTCAGGATGCCTTGTCACTAATATTCCCGCAGCGAACGGCATCGCCAGCCATTTGTGAGGATCGATTGCCACCGACTCGGCCAGTTCAACCCCTAAAACCAAGTGACGGTGGAGGTCAGAGAACACCACTGCGCCACCGTACGCGCCATCCACGTGGAACCATAGTTTGTGTCGCCTGGCAATTTCGGCTATGCTCACTAGGTCATCTATTGCACCAGTATTGGTCGTTCCTGCTGTGCCAACCACACAAAAAGGAACATTTCCTTTATCGATATCCGCACATATGGCCTGTTCAAGTTCGACAGTATCCATTCGCAGATTAGCGTCGACTCGAATGCGCCGTAATGCCTGCCGTCCCAGCCCTAAAGTACCAGCGGCTTTGTCCAGAGAATGATGGGACTCCCCCGAGGCATAAAAGACTAACGGTGCGCCTACGCATTGCAGCCCCTCATCGATGACCCTTGGATCGAGCTTCACCAGGGCGAGGTTCAAAGCGGTCAAATTGGCCTCGCTGCCTCCCGTGGTGAACACTCCGGCGAAGCCTGCCTGCCATCCCACTCGCTGGCCGATCCACTCGCTGGTTTGTCTTTCGATCAGCGAGGCGGCAGCTGATCTCTCCACCGAAGCCAGTTGCGGATTAAACGCAGAAACAATAGCGTCTGCGAGAACCGAAATAAAGGTGGGGGTTGGATTCATCAGGCCAAGATAGTTAGCGCTTGTTATATGGAAACCTCGGTCGAGCAACTCGTGAAACACTTCCTCGAACACTAATTCGGCATCCTTGCCTTCTTCCGGAATTGGTTCCGGTACATAAGGGAAGCTGCGTTGTTCCGCGGGCAGCTGGACCGCGCGGTCACGCAAAGTGCTGAAATAGTCGTTAAGCCTGGTCATAACCAACTGCCCTAATTGTTCTCTCGTTCTGTGGTCCAGATCAAAGCCGATTGACATTTAGCCGATGCTCCTGGTTGGCGCGGGAATATAAATTGTCCATTGCTCTTCTTCGTGGTTCTTGCATACCCAGCAGTTGGTATTGCTTCGACTCGAATAATACTTCGGAATGACGGGTCAAACAACCCTGCAATGATAGCCCAGACATTTGGATTGGCCCACGCCACTTGGGCGACGCACAAGTTCTATCCTGACGCCCGCCATGAGCTATTCAATGAGCCCAACCGGGACGAAGTGACCGGAAACCTCATTGGCTGGCTAGATCAAGTTCGGCTCAAATCTAAAACGGACGATGATCATCTGCGATCTCGTCCGTGCGGTGCTTGCGGCTCTTTGGCCTTTTCAGGGCATTTGTATTAGATGTATCTGCTCATGGCGAACTGAACGTTGCCTCTTGCTTTTTCATTCGGCCCAGACCGCAGCATTCCCTTGATCCCCTGAGAATGAGCGGCTGGTTACCAACTCAATCACGTACAAACGCTACAACTGAAACGCTGTTCTGGAACCGCCCGGAAGCAATTTCGTCTTGACCACAGTCGCCATTTTTTATACTATGACCCACAC
This sequence comes from Candidatus Angelobacter sp., assembly GCA_036497385.1. Classification (GTDB taxonomy): domain Bacteria; phylum Acidobacteriota; class Terriglobia; order Terriglobales; family Acidobacteriaceae; genus Angelobacter. Next base: position 20,822 of record DASXJO010000959.1, read on the forward strand.
TCGTAAGTGGCTTGCATTCGTATACATCAGCGACCAGGAACGCGGCGTGCTTGCGGGCCGTCAATGAGTACTTGATGGGCTAGATTGCATCAATCTATCAAAATCCCTTGAAGCGGAAGATATCAGCGATGAGTTATAACTCTGACAAAGAAGATACTGCAATTTACAAAGTCGTGATGAATCACGACGAGCAATATTCAATCTGGCTTGATTACAAAGAGGTTCCGAAGGGCTGGAAACATGCCGGTAAAACGGGACCTAAGGCGGAATGCCTAGCTTATATCAAGGAAGTTTGGACCGACATGAGGCCGCTCAGCTTAAGAAAGAAGATGGAGGAATTCGCCAAAAATCCTCCTCCCCCTCTCCCGCCTCCCGATCCGAAAGCGCCACACCGGAAGAGCCTGGTTGACAGCTTGTGTAAGGGGGAACACGCTCTGGAAGTGGAGTTGCGGCCAGAAAAGACTGTGAAGTTGTTCAAAGAAGCGATTGACCGCGACTACGTTCACATTAAATTTACCGGGACCAAAGGTGGAACAGAGCTTGGGTTCCGCCTGGACCGGGGCGCTTCAAACCTCAGCGCGGCTGACTTTGAGAATGCAAAGGGGAAAGCCCATCTTGAAGGCTACTTGACGCTAGACTATGTAAAAGTCAAATGCGTCGCCGATATTGATCTTAAAACCCTGCAGGGCAAGGGACACCTGGTCAAAGTGGAAGCTAGGGAAAGTTCCGCCGCACACGCATGAAAGTCGAAGTTGCGCGCCGCCCGACGGCGCGCAACTTTCCTGAAATCAGGCCAACTGCTGCTCAATTGTCTTTGTGAGCGCCGTATTGACATTACCAGTGTGTTTGGTTGTTACAGTCTCAATCAGGGCGATCCAGCACTCTTCCTCGGCTACGGGATTGTGAAGGACACCTTTGGAGACAACGTGCATTGAGCCAGCTTTGAGATGGACTGCCCGCCCGTCTTCATACTCGATTTTCAGGTTGCCCCGTAGCACATAAAAGAGCTCGTCTTCATGATCATGGCGATGCCAGACGAGGTGCCCTCGGAGCTTTGCCACCTTTACGTATTGATCATTGACTCGTGCCACCACTTTCGGAGACCAATATTCATCCAAGGCCTCTGCGGCCCCCATCAGGTCGACATTTTCTTCTAACATCTGTTCCCTGCCTGTCTAACACCCAGACTTATCTGTTTCAGGAGCGCGCCTGGTCCTCAACCCACGCGCGTGCCGTGCGCTGTGGTGATTTCCCATTCTCAAAGTACTCAGTCAACAGCCAGCGAAAGTAATGGTACTGCAAGTCCTGAATATAGTGGCCACTCCCCTCAAGTACGACCTTTGACATGGAGTTACGGCAGATCTGCTTCATGGCCGATGAAAAAAGCTGGTTGCTTACAATATTGTCATCAGCGCCCATAATCACCATGGTTCTATGCTGGAGTTTTCCAAGGGCCTGATTCATGGGATAGCTTTCATCAGAAGCCACGCGACGGGCTATATTGATAAAAGACTGCGCTTCAGTCAGCATTGCAACCATGGCGCCGGCATGCTCTTTGGCAGGCATGGCAAACAAAGCTTGGGCGCGATTAGTGGGAGCGTTGGCCCAGCGTTTCCAATCCGGCGACGTGGGCTGCTTGGCGATGACTTTGGCCATAAAGGCGGCCAGTGAAGATTCCTTGCTCACTGCATCCAGCAACGGTTGCAGGTCGCGTTCGAAATTGCTTGGGCTGGGTGGCACGCCCTGCACTCCTTTGATCATCGGTCCAAGAAAGACCATGGATGAGATCTGGGAAGGCCGGTAATTCGCAAGATCAACTGCCACCCGTGCACCGTTGCACCACGCCAGTACGTCGGATTGCTCAAGGGATTCCGCATCAAGGATCGAGGCTAGATCCTCTGAATCTTTTCTGATATCGACGTGCTGCTGCAATCCGCCGCGGAAGAGATCACTGCCACGCCGCTGGGGCAGAATGATCTTGAAATCGTGGGTGGTGTCCGCGAAAAACTTGGTCCAGATTGCAATCGGCGTCCCGGTCGCATTGATCAGGAGTAATGGACGGCTTCCTCCATTTCGGACGAAATAGCTTAGGCCGCCCGGAGTCTGCCGCTTACTGTAATACTGCTCAAGCACCTTGGCAATGGATTGCTTAGGGCCGTTGTGAGGTTGCAATGACAACAATCCCTGGTCAGCGCAATATGCGTCAACAATGCAGTCACAAAGGAATTGGGCGACAGGGTCCTTTGCAGCGCTTGGCTCGCTTGCCTTTGTCCACCCCTTGCCAACATAAGCAAGCCCCTCCGCCAGCGCTTGTTCAATGGCTCCAGAGGGAAGCTGTTCACACAGAGGATGCTGTGAATATGCTGGAGCCATTTCTTCAAGTGGCACAGAAATAGGAAATGACGAAGTGTATGCCGGCTCGCGCAGGCATACCTCAGCCATTGTGTTATCCAACAACTTATAAAACGTTGAGTTCATGAATCTAACCGGGTTTATCTCGGATTAGAGTTCACGAACGCTTTGCCATGAGTCGTATGAGTTCGTATGCGGTTGTGGGTGTATTCATTGCGGCCCGAAACCAGTACGGCGCCATATTGGTCGAGTGAGTAACTTCCACCCAGCTCGTACACGATGTTTGATTCCTTCATATTTCCATAAAGCTCAACTGAAGTTGGTACGTAGCGGGCAGCAACCGCCAAACGCATCTCCTTTGTCTTGCCGGCGTGGGGAGTGGAAGCATGCATCAGCGTTGTTGGGAAAATAAGGAACTGCCCGGCGCGGCAAGGCATGGTCACGGCTTGTGATTCATCAGGCGCCCAATTCGGGTCTTTCTGAAGTTCGCGCCAGTCATATCCAAAAAATCCGCGGAGTACGCCGTTGATCTCATGGACGTTGGAGTTTTTGGGGTCGTAATGCATTCCCTTGCTTTCATCAAAGTACATGGTGTGCTGAGTGCCCGGCATAAACTGCATGCAGGACATATCTGGGCCGGCGTCGGTAAAAGCGATCCACGCTGTCATCGCTCCGCCAAAGTCTGATCCGTTGGGCCATTTGATATGGGGAATGCCGTCAGCGCCGCCGAATGTATCCACCTGGTGCCAATCTGTCCCTTCAGCCCCTGGATATTTTGGAAAAAATTCCGTCCGCCAGCAGAGCAAATCAGGCCCCAGAATGCTGGCCATCCGCTGTACGATCTGCGGACGGCAAACGATATCGGCCAGAATCGAGTTATCCAGGTGCCGGTCATAGTCATAGATTCCGGTGCCCGGCTGTGCATCCGGATAAACCGCTTTGCTGCGGTCAAAAAGCTCGAGCCGCATCTTTTTCCAGAGCGCCTTGATTTCATCGCTCGGCATTAGGTCAAAAGGCCCAAGAAATCCTTTGGTGTGGAACTCAGCCAATTCATCTCGAGTAAGAAAGAATGTTTCAGATGCTTTCTGTTCCGGCTCGAGCTTAAGCTGTGCATTCGCTGCCATAAAGCCTCCATTGTTTTGTACTAGGTTTTCGTTTGATGTTTATGCAGCAAGGCACTCTAGAAAGAGGAAACCGCCTGTGCCAGCGCCCTGACTGTGGCTCCGCCGGTCACGATACTGGTTTCAAGAGGCATGCCAAACTGCTTGCTCATTTCCATTACTACATTGATCAGGGCGAGTGACGTTCCACCCAGATCAAAGAAATCGTCGTCAACTCCAATATTGCTTGTTCCGAGTGTCGAGGCCCAGATTGCGGTTATTGCCTGTGCTATCTGTGGCTCCTGTTTAGCGCCAGCCAGCTTTTCTTTCACTGCCTGAGACAGCGCCCGCACCGTGGCACCGCCGGCCACAATGCCAGTTTCCAGCGGAATACCGAATCGCTTACTCATCTCCACTACGACATGGATCAGCGCCAGTGACGTGCCGCCCAGGTCAAAGAAATCATCATCCAGCCCGATGTTGTCTGTACCTAACCCGGCAGCCCAGATTTCAGTGATCGCTTGCTCTAGCTGTTGTTCCTGCTTTCTGCCAGCAATCTGCTCTTTCACTGCCTGCGTCAGCGCACGGACCGTAGCTCCGCCAGCCACAATGCCAGTTTCCAGCGGAATGCTGAATCGCTTGCTCATCTCCACTACGATATTGATCAGCGCTAGTGACGTTCCGCCGAGATCAAAGAAGTCATCATCCAGCTCGATCTTGTTCGTACCCAGAGCAGCAGACCAGATATCGGTAATCGTCTGTTCCACCTGTGGCGCCTGCGCGGCGCCAGCAATCTTTTCTTTCACGGCCTGAGACAGCGCACGCACCGTGGCACCACCAGCTACGATGCCAGTTTCCAGCGGAATACCGAATCGCTTGCTCATCTCCACTACGACATTGATCAGCGCCAGTGACGTTCCGCCGAGATCAAAGAAGTCATCATCCAGCCCGATCTTGTTCGTACCCAGAGTCGCGGACCAGATGTCGGTAATCGTCTGTTCCACCTGTGGCGCCTGCGCGGCACCAGCAATTTTTTCTTTCACGGCCTGAGACAGCGCCCGGACCGTAGCTCCGCCAGCCACAATGCCAGTTTCCAGCGGAATGCCCAATCGCTTGCTCATCTCCACTACGATATTGATCAGCGCTAGTGACGTTCCGCCGAGATCAAAGAAGTCATCATCCAGCTCGATCTTGTTCGTACCCAGAGCAGCAGACCAGATATCGGTAATCGTCTGTTCCACCTGTGG
>DASXJO010000960.1:0-5327 GCA_036497385.1 Candidatus Angelobacter sp.
GTGGACGCGGCCTACGATCATGCGGCGCAGATGCAGAAATCTCCTGTACTGCGCAAACTGCCTGCTTATTGGGACAAGTACAGAGGCGGACGCTACAAGCCAGAATACGAAGTACCGACCGCCCTGGATGCCGGCAAGCTGCAAGAGATCACCGAAAAGCTGACAACGTATCCGGATGATTTTTCGATTCATCCCAAGGTGAAGAAACTGCTGGAGCAGCGCGAAAAAATGGGGACAGGCAAGCTGCCTGTGGACTACGGCATGGCTGAGGCGCTGGCTTTCGGGTCGCTCCTGGTTGAGGGGATTCCCGTCCGGCTTTCCGGACAGGACGCGCGCCGCGGAACTTTCAATCACCGCCATTCGGTCCTGATCGACACGGAAACTGAAAAAGAATATGTCCCGCTCTGCCACATTCGGCCAGGACAGGCATGGTTTGAAGCTTACAACTCAATTTTGTCTGAAGCCGCGGTGCTCGGCTTTGAATATGGCTTCAGCCGCGACTATCCTGACGGACTTACGTTGTGGGAAGCGCAGTTCGGCGATTTCGCCAACGGCGCGCAGGTAATCATCGATCAGTTCATCGTGGCCGGCGAAGACAAGTGGGGGCTGCTATCAGGCTTGGTGATGTTGCTTCCGCATGGATATGAAGGCCAGGGCCCGGAACACTCCAGCGGACGCATTGAGCGCTACCTGCAACTTGCCGCGAAAGATAACATTCAGGTCGCCCAGCCTTCAACCGCCGCGCAATATTTCCATTTAGTGCGGCGGCAGGCATTGCGCAGCTGGCGCAAGCCGTTGATTGTGTTCACGCCGAAAGGCATGCTGCGCCATCCTGACGCTGCCAGTCCATTGAGCGAATTCAGTCATGGAAAATTTCAAACCGTGATCCAGGACCCGGAAATTACCAATGCTGAGCGGATCATAGTATGCAGCGGAAAAGTCGGCCATGAGCTGCGGCGCGAGCGCAAGCGCCGCAACGATACAAAAACGGCCATCATTTTTCTGGAACAACTTTTCCCATTGCCGGAAGCTGAATTGGAAGCGGCTTTGGCGCAGCACACGAACGCGCGCGAATTTCTGTGGGTGCAGGAAGAGCCTGCCAACATGGGCGCGTTGAATTTCCTGGCGCCGCAACTGGAGCGTCTGGCGCGAGGAGTGCCGTTCCGGTCAGTAAAACGTTCGGCCTCGTCGAGTCCATCCACGGGTTCACACACGGCGCATGAGATGGAGCAGAAGACGTTGCTGGAGCTGGCCTTCAAGGCTTTTTAGCGCGGCAACAATCCAGCATCGGAGCCAAGGTCAGGATCATCCAAGATTATGAGTCCGGTACTTATAAATGAAAGGTGGTTGAAATGGCACAAGGAACAATAACGGCACATGAGGTCCCGGCGCTGCCATACGCGTATAATGCGCTGGAGCCGCACATTGATGAGCAAACCATGCACCTGCACCATGACAAGCACCATGCGGCTTACGTAACCAAGCTGAACGGTGCAATTGAGAAACATCCTGAATTGGGAAGCAAGAGCGCGGAAGATCTGCTGCGCAATTTGAGCGCGCTGCCGGAAGACGTTCGCGGGGCCATCCGCAACAACGGCGGCGGACACGTGAACCACACCATGTTCTGGCAAATCATGGGACCGCAAAAAGGCGGCAATCCCACCGGCGCCATTGCCGATGCCATTAATAAAACCTTCGGCAGCTTTGACGCTTTCAAGGAAAAGTTTGAAGCCGCCGGGGCAAATCAGTTCGGTAGCGGCTGGGCCTGGCTGGTCAAGACTAAATCCGGCGAATTTAAAATTACCTCAACTCCCAACCAGGACAACCCAATTTCCAACGGCGAATTCCCGGTTCTGGGCAATGACGTTTGGGAGCACGCCTACTATCTGAAATACCAGAACCGCCGCCCCGACTACCTGAAAGCCTGGTGGAACGTGGTGAACTGGGACGAAGTCAACAAGCGCCTGGCGCAAGCTGACGGGTTCTTTAAATAGTTTCTTGGTCTTCTAGCGAGCCGCTCCATCGGGGCGGCTTTTTTTATGCCGCCTCAGCTTCACGGATGGTTTTTGCGCTCTTATCGAGCAGCTCCCTCTCCGCCTCGGACATCTCCGGCATAACAATTCTGCTCACGCCATTGCGTCCCAGCACGCTTGGAAGCGAAAGAGTTGTGCCAAAATCCGGGTTAAATGAGCCAATTGGGACCACCGATCGCTCGTCGCGCAGCACAATTTCCGCGATCCGCGCCGATACCACGCCGATTCCAAAAACACTGGCGCCCGTCCCTTCGATAATAGTGATGTTTGCGTATCGAACTTCCTGCTCAATTTCCTTTTTGAACTGATCAAAGCTGACGCCGTTGTCCTTTGCGAACAGAGAAATGGAGCGTCCGCCGATCTGCGCGCTGGACCACAGGAAGACCTGCGACGTGCCATGTTCACCCACCACGGTCGCCTGTACGCTTTGCGGATTCACTTGCAGCCGACGAGCCAAATGAAAACGAAAACGCAATGAATCAAGATATGTTCCTGTGCTCAATACCTTTCTGTGTCCGAGCCGCAGGACAAGGTCAGCCAGCGGATCAGGGGGATCAGTCACCACCAGAAGCACCGTCTCGGGAGCGGCCTGGGTGATTTTGGGAATGATGTCTTCATAGGCTTTGGCGTTCTTGTGCAGGAGATTAAGGCGGCCTTTGGGATCGCTGCGGTCGGTGGCTCCGCCATCTTTCTCATTCACGCCGGCGGTCACCATAATCAGCGACGCGCCCTGAAGATCCTCATAATCGCCCGCACGGAGCCTCACGTAGGGTTGTAAAACGGCGCCGTATTGGACGTCAGTGATTACACCATCGGCCCGTTTGCGATTGCGGTTCACCAAAACAATCTCACACGCTACGCCCCGCGTAATCAGCGATGTCAGACAAGCCGAGCCAACAGCACCGGCCCCAACAATCCCCACCTTCATAAAAGCCCTCCACAACCTCAGATTTAGATGCCGTGGGAATTGATCTCGCACGCTGCCGCAAATCGCTGTGACCGGGATCGATAACAGGCGGTTGCCAGGTAGCGTGGGCAAGCACATTGAGCAAGTCGGAATTCATGATCAGACGTTCGAAATAGTGGGTATTGTAGGCGATACGGCAAATTACGATCTGCGGCGCGAGCCACGTCGCCCCGCTGGTGGCGCTCCGGAGCGAATAATCCGGTTCAGGAGTTACGCAACGGCAGCGTATCAGCGAAGCTGAAGAACTGATCAACTTTGGTGATCTGCAAAGCGGCGCGGACCCGCGGCTGCACTGCTACCAACAAGAGCCGCCGTCCATCCTTTTGCCGGCTGGCGTAAATGCTCACCAGCGCGCCAATGCCGCTGGAGTCAATATAAGGAACACCGGAAAAGTCCAGCGCAAGCGTTTTGGATTGGTCAGCGCGCACACGCTCCTGGAATTCGAAAAAAGAAGTAATCACCAGTGGTCCGGTCAGCCGCCACTCCGCGTCACCGTCAGACGACATCGGCAGTTCTTCGATAATTAGATTGTCATCGCGCATGGTTGAATATCTTCTGGTAATTGTTACCTGCGTTCAAAATTGCGTGGTTCAGTGTACCTGCTGGGAGAGCACCGCGTTACAGTAAATGCTGAGGAAAGGCCGAGAATCTAAAGGGCATCATGCCAAAGCAATGCTGGAAGAACTTACAGCGGCCCCCCGCGTCACTACCGCTTTATTTCCCCGAGGACTGCCTTGCCAGGAAAGACTCCTTCTATCAATTTCCCTTTCTCGACCAGCACGGCGCCGCCCACGAGCAGGTACTCAACTCCCAGGCTCGTCTCCGATGGATGTTGATACGTCGCGCGGTCGGTTACGGTCTGGAGATCGAAGATCACCACATCAGCATCCGCTGCCTCCTGCAGGCGGCCTTTGAGCCGGGCAGACGGAGTTGAACGCTCCAGGACCTGGGCCGGCATGAGTGACATTTTTCTTATGGCATCCATGAGCGTGAGCGTCCCCTGGCTGCGCACATAGCGGGCCAGAATGCGGCAGAACGTCCCCGCGTTGCGTGGATGGCCTTCCTCGCCATCGCTGGCGACCATTACTAATGGGTTGCGCAAAACGGGATCGACATTCTCCATGGAATTGCTGAACAGAATGACCCGTTGCGTCCCGCTGGAATTGTGAAGTTCATCAAATCGCTCTTTGGTAAGGCGTTCTCCAGTCTCCGGCAGCATCAGATCGTGGTAAGTTGCCCCGGACTTTTCCTGCCAGCCGGGATTGAACCGGGCAGAATTGATGTAGGTCATGGCTGCTTCATAAGGGTAAGCTTCAACGGTCACAGCCAGACCGCGCGCTCGCGCACCCGCGATGAGTGAAAGACAGTCAAGCGCCTGTGCGCCGCAACTGCTGTTGATATGGACAATGTGGAGAGGAGCGCCGGTCACAGCGGCAGCGCCGATCACTTCGCTCACAGACTCGATATTGGAACCGGGCTCCAGCTTGCCATTGCTGCGGATATGGGTATACACCGGCATACTGCGCTCAGTCGCCAGGCGAAACATCTCAATCACTTCCCAGCGGGTAACTCCGGGCGTGTACTGGAGGCCCATGCCAATGCCCAACGCGCCTGAGTCCAACTCATGCCGCAAACGGGCCTTCATGGCTTCAATCTGCTCCGGCGAGGCCGGCGTGTCAGTGGCAGTTCCGGATTTCGGCAGCAGGCCGCCCTCCGGAATTGGCGCGCCGAAGACCAATGAGCGCGCGGCCGGATGGCTCGCTGTGGTTCCATAATTGATGAGAGAATGCCTTTCTTTCGATCGCAGGAATGCCGCGACATCGGGCTTGCCGATCTCCATCTCAAGCGCAGTAGTTACGCCGTCCAGCGCCTTCAGCCGCTGGCTTTCCTGGTCCAGGTCGTGCTGATGCAGATCAATGAACCCCGGAGCAACCACCAGGCCGCGGGCGGTAATCACGCGTTTGCCTTCAAGAGCGTCAGCAGAAATTTTCTTGATCTTGCCCTGGCTGATGCCGACATTGCGCACCGCGTCCAGACCGGTTTCGGGATCGATTACGCGGCCACCTTGAATTACAACATCGTAGCTTTGAGACAATGCCAGCAAAGGAGAAAGAATGACCGCCATACACACAACGAGAGTCTTCATTTATTGATCTCCTTGAGAGATGATGCGGGTCTGATGTTAGCACCGCAAACTGGCGAGCAAGACAAGGAGAAACCCAGATAGTTAGTATGCCCTGAAGCTTTCTACTATGCTTGGAGGACTCTGATTTACATCGGTTTGTATTCAAAGGCCTTTTATTAGTGGATCGTTTATGCGCAGATCG
>DASXJO010000961.1:0-2073 GCA_036497385.1 Candidatus Angelobacter sp.
TCCGGCCATCTTCTTCATCGGCAACTTCTGTAATGGCGACCTGCTGGCCATCAGCTGTCAGGACGCCGAGATCATGTACCTGGCCGCCGCTCGTGGGATAGAAGGCAGTGCGATCCAGCACAAGGACAGGTTTGCCCTCGCGCTCGATTGCTTCGAGCACACGCGCATCGAAGTCGTAGAGAAATGAGTCGTGATAGTAGAGGCGGTCGGTAGGCATGATTTCAACCAAGAGCAAGAATTAGCCGCGAATTCACGCGAATAAACACGAATTGATTCTAAAATAATCCAACGCTCGGCTCGCACGACCATCAATATCGAATAAAAATGGGCGTTCTGCTTCTTGAACCGGAACAACTAAACGCCAATCTTTAGTGCTTGCGCGATGACATTAATATATTTCAGTCCTGAACCGGTGTTGAAGATCACAACTTTGTCGGTCGGCTTAAGGAAACCTTCCCCCACCAGCCGCTGATAGGCCGGAAGACACGCCGCGCCCTCAGGAGAGGCAAACAGCCCTTCTTTGCTCGCCCATTCTTTTACTCCGCCGAAAATTTCCTCGTCCGAGACCGACACCGCTGTGCCGCCGCTCTGCTTCAAGATGTCGAGAATAATGTAATCAGCGTAGGGCTTGGGTACGCGCAACCCAGCGGCAGAGGTCTGCGCGTTCTGCCACACTTCCGCCACGGGCTTGCGTTCGTTCCAGGCTTTCACAACTGGGGCACAGCCTGCGGCCTGGACAACAATCATCTTGGGACGCTTTCTTCCAATCCAGCCGAGCTGCTCCATCTCATCAAAGGCCTTCCACATGCCAATCAGCCCTACGCCGCCGCCCGTCGGATAAAAGATAGCGTCAGGCAGTTCCCAGTTGAGTTGTTCGGCAACTTCATAGCCCATGGTCTTCTTGCCTTCTACGCGAAAAGGCTCTTTCAGTGTGGAAATATCAAACCACCCTTCCGCCTGCTTGCGCTCATTCACCATCTTGGCACAATCAGAGATCAGGCCATCCAGCAGCGTGACGTGTGCACCATACGACTTGCATTCGACGAGGTTCGCCAGCGGTACATCCTTGGGCATAAAGATGTGGGCTTCAATACCGGCAGCGGCGCAATACGCAGCCAGAGCACTGGCGGCATTGCCGGCGGAAGGAACGGCCAGCTTCTTCAGTCCGTATTGCCGGGCCATGGTTACGGCGGCACAGAGCCCACGTGCCTTGAAAGATCCTGTAGGATTGAGGCCTTCATCCTTTATATAGACATCGGGGTACTCGCGGCTGGGCAGCATGGGTGTGAAGCCTTCACCCAGAGTGACGGGCACCTCGCCGGGAAGAACTTCATGGTAGCGCCACATGGTTGCCGAACGTCCGCGGAGTGAATCCGGCGTGAACTTGCCTTTCAGTGCGGCAAGATCAAAACGCACATAAAGTGAGCCGCCATCTTTAGGACAAATGGTTTGCGGTTGCGCGCCGCTGATGTGTTCTCCGCACTTGGAGCATTCAAGGTAAGCGATTTGGGCCATGCGTGAGAGTTTAACAAACGCCTGCTTAGTGATACCTTTTCTCGCCTGCTGGAATTTCCACCGGTAGCCTGTTCCGCGCCGATGGCAAAGGACACGTTGCATACGGGTTATAGGCGCAAGGCGGGTTGTATGCCTTGTTGAAGTCGATTTCGATCTTTCCATCCTTCGGCGGATCAGCATCAAGAAAGCGCGCTGCCTGATAGGTGTCTTTCTTGCTGGTAAGATCGCGAAAAACAATAAAGAGCCCGCCCGAACCATTGTCTTCCGCGTCCAGGCGATATTCCTTGCCGCCAAGCATGAAAGCTACGTAGCCGGGAAAATAAGCTGGCCCACGATCGCCCAGCAGGTTTGTAATTTCCACTTCGCGCGGCTTGGGATAGGCGACAAAACGCGCGTTGAAGTGATAGGCCTGATTCACCGGATACCAGTGCAGTCCCTTGAAATCTTTGCGCAACTGGCTGTTCTTGTCTTTCACTCGGATAGCAAAACGCTTGCCGCTGGCGTGCACAAAAAAAGTCAGATCGCTCATGGTGAGCCGGTCTTCTTTGGAATCAGGAC
>DASXJO010000962.1:0-1584 GCA_036497385.1 Candidatus Angelobacter sp.
CGTGGGCAAACGCTTTTGGGCAACATGAGGAGGATTCTCAAACGGCGCGGCAAGACGCAAGTTTTGAAAAGCGCTTTAGCCGGAACCATGCAGTTAAAACCACGGATGGACACGGATAAACACGGATTTCACAGGGAAAAATGAGTTTTGCCGGTTCAATTTCCGATCACTGTTTGGTGAATGTTTTCTTAATCCGGAAGCGACCCCTTGCATGGCTTCCCATCTGTGTTTATCCGTGTTCATCTGTGGTTGAATTGAATTGTTACGGCTAAGGAGCAGGGGTTCGGTCGAGTGCGGATTGCCGGAAGGAATCTGCGGATATGCGAATCGCTGCTCGCGGCGCGAGCAGCGCTACCTGGAAATTGCTGGCACTGCTCTACTGCTATTTATTGAGTCTCGTATAAATGGGTAACGGTCAATCACAAAGAAAGCTCGGCTTGTTGCCAAAAGGCGCGGATCAGGGCTGTGCGGCGCTGAGTGCGCTTGAGTTGTCGCCGGGCTTCCCGCCCCAGGTGCGAGAGGTCCTGCGGACAGAAATTGGCCAGAGCGTGGTTTTTGAGATGACCCCAGATGTATTCAGTTGGATTGAGTTCTGGAGCATAGGCTGGAAGACGGGCCAAGACCAAATCGCCTTGGGTCCGTTGGACGTGCTTTTGGACCGTGCGGCTGCGATGCACCGCCAGACCGTCCCAGATCACCAACAGTTTGCCCGCAATCTGTCGGCGGAGATGGCCCAGAAACTGCGCTGCCTGCCGGCCTTTGATGCTGCCACGATAGAGTCGAAAGTAAAACTGCCACCAGGTAATGCCAGCGATGACAGAGAGTTGGCCCCAGGAGTGACTGAAAACCAGTTGCGGAGTCTGGCCGATAGGAGCCCAGGTTCGCACCACGCTGGGGCGTTCGGAAAGACCGCTTTCGTCCACAAAAACAAGGGTCCGGCCTTCTTTCAGGGATTTTTTTTTAGCGCGGGCCAGGTGTATTTCTTCCAGCGCGCAATCGCCGCTTCATCCCGTTGTGCCGCCTTGCCGGTGGGTCGCTGGATGCTCCAGCCCATCCGGCCCAACACCCGCCAGACGTGGCCGGGGTGCAGACGCACGCCGCTTTGGCGATGGATCAGTTGGGCCACACGCGGCAGGGTCCATAGATCGTTGAGGAAGCCGTGGGCCTGGGCCCCTTGCAGCAGAGCTTTCTCTAATTGTTGCTTGTTGCCCGGCCCCAGTTTAGGTGGCCGCCCCAAAGCTCGGCGTTTCCAAGCGCAGCCACGGGCCGCTTTACGTTGTCGCTCCCAGCGCATAGCCGTAGGACGACTGACGCCACATTGCCGGGCTACCTCGGCCTGGGAAAGGCCTCGGCCCAAGAGTCGCATCCCCTGCCGTCGCCGCTGTTCCATTCCGTCCAAGTCCCGCCTGGTTTGGGTGCTCATGCGGGACAAGTATGTTACCCATTTATGCGAGAGTCAATAGTAGGAATTCTTTCCCAGTAATAAATTGTTGGATGACTCAGTCTCTATTATGCAGAATCTGCGAAAAATGCTAATCGGCACATGGAAATCGGACAAGCGGCTGACTCTGGAAAACTGCCATA
>DASXJO010000963.1:0-2652 GCA_036497385.1 Candidatus Angelobacter sp.
GCGCGGCAGCGTCCGCTCGGGATACATCAAACAAAAGCCCACGGCCTCTACAAAACTTCGCGCTTCTTCCACCGTATGGACAGCATTGCCGTCAATCCGCCAGTTTGCCGCCCGCTGCTGCTCAAGTTCTTGTTCAGTCATGTTAGGTTTGGAAGCCTTGGATTCACTCGTCTGTCGCTGGCCAGCGTTGCGCTCCGTGCAACAATCTTACGATCTCAACCGCATTTTCCCTTACACGATACACAACAATGAACGGCAAACTCGTCAACGGCAGCTCTCTCGTTCCGTCTATTTTCCCGGGGCGCCCACGATTAGGAAATGTATTTAATTGTGCAACGGCGTTATAGATGGCGCGGGCAACTCGTAAAGCTGCTGAAGGATTATCCTGCCGGATATACCGGACTATCGCAGTGAAGTCGGCGGCCGCTTCCGGTGACCAGCGGACCTCCATTAAGGCTGGAACATCCGTTCAATGCTTGCAACCACCTCATCGTGGCTCAGGCTTTCCCCGTTGTCCAACTGGGCCAACCCTTTCTGCACTTCAGCTCTGAACCATTTGTCGTGACTGAGGTAGGCTTCCACTATTTCCTGGACAAGCATGTCGGCCGCTCGACCGCGCTCCGATGCAGCGCGTTTGAGCTCAGCTTCAAACTCCGGACTGAAACGGACTTCCATCGCAATAGTTTAACCTAACAGCCTTTTCACTGCTTTAAGACCTCTGCTCCCTCTGTTCCTCTGCGTTTCAAAGGTGTTGTCCGCGCCCGCTATATCCTCTTAAACGCCTTCTGTATCTCCTTTACAGAATACCGCAATACCACCGGCCTTCCGTGCGGACAGCTCATGGGACACTCGGTTTTTGCCAGTTCCTTCAACAGCCATTCCATTTTGTTCTGTTCCAGCGGCATGTTGATCTTGATGGCCGCGTGGCAAGCGATGCTCGCCGCAATCTTCCCCCGGATCTTCTCCAGGTTCAGCGCCTGCTCTTCCTGCTGGAACTGCTCCAGCAACTCGACAAGCATTTTCTCCACGTCTGCTGGCCGCACGCCTCCCGGCGCCGTCTTCACGGCCACTGTCCGCGTTCCAAACAGTTCCACTTCAAAACCATTGCGCCGCAGCTCTTCTGAAATCTCGGCGAAGACCGCCTGCTGTCCCGGCGTAAGTTCCACCAGTAATGGCATCAGCAGTCGCTGGCCATCCTGGGCAGCATCGTTTTGCGCCCGCTCCCGCAGGATCTTTTCAAACAACACTCTCTCATGCGCCACATGCTGGTCGACAATCCAAAGCCCGTCCGCATTAACCGCCAGGATGAATGAATCCCGCACCTGTCCCAGTGGCTTCAGGCTGGCTAGCGCCAGTTGATCGACAACCGCCTGTGGCTCATCTTCCAGCACATTGCCGCACGCATCGCCATGGCCGTTCACGCGCTGCGCCATGGTTGCGGCGCCCACCGCTCCAAAACCACTGATGGCCATGTTTGCTTCCACCGTGATCGGCTCTCCGCCAAACCGCAGACGCTCGTTCATCGGCGGTAGTGTTTCCGGACAAAGAATAAAATCGCCTTCGGCGTGCTGTTGCGCTCCTGGACTCAATCCCGGTCCGGCTGTCGGCTGCGCCGTGATCTCTCGCGTGAACTGCGGCACAGGGCGCGCCTTCATCAGCGCCGCCCGTACAGACTCGCGAACAAAATCGTGCACCAGCGTATGCTGCCGGAACCGTACTTCGGTCTTCGAGGGATGTACATTGGCATCCACTTCTTCATTTGGTAGCTCGATAAACAGCAGCACCACGGGAAAGACCGTCGGCGGCAAAATATTCCTGTAGCCTTCAATAATCGCGTGCTGCACCATGCGATCACGGATCAGCCGCCCATTCACAAACACATAAATCGAGTTGCGGTTCAGCTTCTGCAACTCCGGTTTGGAGATAAACCCGTGCAGCCGTATGTCGCCCGGAACTGGCGCTTGGTAGTCTTCGCCTCGCCGCCATGGCGGAGGCTCCGGTATGCCCACCCGTTCCAGCTTCATGGTGGCCGCCAACGGAACCAACTGATCCAGCGTCTCGCGGCCAAATATCTGGTAGATGCGATCAGAGTGCGAATTCACCGGCGCGGCCACCAACATCGCGTCCGTGGCCGAATGCAGTTCGAAATGTTTTTCCGGATGTGCCAGTGCGTAATGCGTCACCAGCGACGCAAGATGAGAAAGTTCAGTCGACTCCGCTTTCAGGAACTTCTTGCGCGCTGGAGTATTGAAGAACAAGTCGCGTACCGCCAGTGACGTCCCTTGCGGCAACCCCGCTTCTTCAACTCGCAGAATCTTTCCGCCGGCAATCTCCAGCACTGTGCCGCCGTCTTCTTCCGTTGCCCGTGTCTCCAGCAATACCCGCGCCACCGACGCAATCGAGGGCAGCGCCTCGCCGCGAAAGCCCAGCGTGTGTATGTTCAACAGATCTTCAGCGTCTTTGATCTTTGAAGTCGCATGGCGTTCGAAAGCCAGAAGGGCGTCGTCACGAACCATGCCGCAGCCATTGTCGGTGACCTGGATCAGCTTCTTGCCGCCCGCTTCCACCTGCACCCGGACGCGCGTTGCGCCCGCATCCAGCGCATTCTCCAGCAGCTCCTTCAGCACCGACGCCGGACGCTCCACCACCTCG
>DASXJO010000964.1:0-6131 GCA_036497385.1 Candidatus Angelobacter sp.
GATCCGGAGTTCCATTTTGAAACTACCGGAAGCTTTATTCAGAAGATTTTCACTTTTAGCAATCCAGGAGAAGAATGTCGCTGGAGAAGGAGTTTCTAATCAAGTCTCACCTTTAAGGAGACTGGCATCTATGAAAAACCCGTTGTCCCGTATGTTGAGAAGATCGTTTGTGTTAAAGAGCTTGTTGGTGCTGTCGATATTGGCTGTATCTGTATTCGCCTCGGCGCAAACGGCTGGATATGACCTGTTGCAAACTGGATCGGGTGCTTCCATCGATCTCAGCTCCCTCAATCTGGGTAATGTGCCTCTGAACGGCGTGCCGATTCAGGGCGGCACCGGAACCACAGACACAATCATGCATCGTACGCAGGACGTTCCTAAGGGCGGCGGCTCAGTACCGTTGGAAGTAACTGCATTGTTCATGAAAAGCGCTTCCAGCGTTAACTACAATGGCCAGCAGGTTGACGTATACGTTACCCTCAACAATTCCGGCGGAAAAATTTCTACCAGCGTATTGCCGCAGCCGGACTCGCTTTCCGGGTCCACTGGGACCATGACGGTTCGCACCGATGGAACGTTTGATTCCAGCTTTAACGTTAATGCGGACGTAATCCTCGTGAAAGCCGGCACCAGCGTCACAGATTCAACGAATTACGTTGGACATCAGGCAGCCAAAACTATTGCGCTGAGTTCCACGAACTCCACTTACACCTCAACGGCGCCTTCGGGATATCCAAACTCCGCAACATTTCCGTCGGGCGGAATTTATCCCAGGCCGGTACATAATGCCTCTCACCCCGTGATTCCGAGCAAGTGCGGTCCTGTGGCTCAACCTACCAGCCCACAATCACCGGCCACATCAGCAAGCACCAGGCAGATGCAGCCCACCGGCTCAGCCACTGCTGTAGCTTGTATTTCCTCTGCGCAATAAGAGTAGGGGAGAGAGAGTAGAAGAGCTAAATGGCGGCGCGTTTTTTGCCTAATCAGCGCGCCGCTTCTTCCCGCCAAGTACGCGACCCTCTCTGGGCCGGCGATGTGACCTTCCCGTTTTGGAACGAAACTTAAAAAATTTTTCACGTCGTCTCGCTTGGCTATTGCTAATGCAATTCCCAAGTCGTAATGTGGATTTCTCTAACTCTGGGGCTGATAGGGCAGCACTGGGAGGAGAAACTTTAATTCAGCTCGCGTCGCAGTCGGCATCAGGTCAAGTATTCGGGTTCGCCGGATGCGATTTACGACTGCACTCTTTCACGCCTCACAAATAAGGGTTCAGGTCACATACACCCTGTAAGTGACGGGGCGAAGCTTCATCTTCATTCATTAGTCATCAACACAACCGTGGGTACTCTCCCTCCATTTGACTCATTTCTGCCTCAATGGTTTGTGCTGTTCGTTCGCACAAATCAGGAAAAGACCACCGCGTCCCGGCTCGATCATCTGCAGATAGAACACTTTCTTCCATGCTTTCGGTCTCTGCGGCAGTGGAAGGACCGGCGCGTGACGCTGGATGTGCCGCTATTTCCGGGCTATGTTTTTGTCCATCTGCCGCACGCCGAACGGATGCGCGTGCTTACGCTGCCGAATGTGCTCTATTTTGTCGGCTCAGGCACTTTTCCCGCGGTTCTCACGGATGAAGAAATTGCCTGGATTGGGCGCGGGCTGCAATCCGGCAACGCAGTGCCGCATGAATATCTGAGTGAAGGACAGCGTGTTGTGATTACCTCTGGTGCCCTTGCGGGACTCAAGGGAATCATGGTCCTCAAGGTCAACAACACGCGCGTTGTAGTTTCGCTCGATTCCATTGGACGCGCGTTTGCCGTTGAAGTCGATCTCGAGTCAGTGCGGGCGCTCGATAATAAATCCTTACGCATAGATGGACCATCGCTACAAAAGCTTCCTGCCAAACCTTCGCACGAAGAGCCACTGGTGGATATTCGACGAATTTCATCTGGTACTCGGCGTTAGCAATGTTGCCACTCCTGAACAAACTCTTAAGCATCGACCCCCGCGAGGTTACATTCGCACGCCGTGGTTTCTCCGGCGCAAAAACGGAGATCCGGGACCGGTTGGAGTATGTTGGCACTATTTTTTTGTTGGGATATCACGCGGCCCTGCAAGAGAACGAGCAGCAAGCCCTAAGTAACAGGCTTGAGCAAGTCGCTGCAGAGTATCGGGGCTTTGCCTTTGAAGGCGCTGCCATGGGGCTCGCCTTTCGGGATGCTATGGTCCCTGGCTCTAGCCGTCTGCCAGAATTCATTGCAGGCGCAGGCAAACGGCACATCTATATGCTTCAAGTTGGTGCAGGATGGGCTTATGCCAGGGTGCCGTGGTTGCGGTGGCGCATTGAGACAGTCCTTCGCAACTTCGATCCTGTACTCCGCTGGCTGGTGCTGGATGGCTATGGATTTCACCAGGGATATTTCCATTTCAGCGCGCGTTTAAACTCTGCCGTCAATCGCCTCTCCGCGGATGCTCGCCACATTTTTTATCAAGGATTCGGCCGCAGCTTGTGGTTCGTCCACGGTTGTGATTTTCATCAGATCGGGATAACGATCTCCGGTTTCCCGCCGATCTACCAAGGCGACGCGTGGAGTGGTATCGGTCTGGCCTGTGCCTATGCCGGCGGCGTGCCAACTGCGGAGATGGAAAATGCAATATCACTCGCGGGCTGCTTCACTTCCGCTCTTGCGCAGGGTGCCGCTTTTGCCGCCAAGGCCAGGCAGTTAGCCGGCAATGAAACGCCGCACACGGAACAAGCTTGTATTGTTTTGGCCGGCATAAATGCGGAATGTGCTGCTTTGCTGTGTGACCGCGCGCTGGCGCAGATCACCAGAAACTCACCTTCCCCATATCAGCAATGGCGAGAGTTGGTACAGAACTATTTTTCAACTTCACGAAATTCAGTACGAGGGAATCCAAATGACTCTGAACTCGTCCAATCGTTGGTTTCGGCTAAACCTGACTAAAATCGCGGCCGCATTGATCGTGGCTGTCCTGTTTGTTCAGGCAAGGGAACCAGTAATTTCCGCGAGCGAACGCAGCACGCTGGCCTCGCGGTTTCATTTCGTCCGTTACACGCTGCCCGATGACGCATCAGCGCCTTCCAAAACTGTTCGCGCAGTGCATCCCAGCCTGAAACGCATCTCCGCATGGATCTCATCCGTGGGAGCAGGCGTGGCGGCAGGCGATCTTGATGGCGACGGCCTGGCTAATGACATTTGCCTGGTCGATCCTCGGACTGATCAAGTGCGCATTGAACCTGCCCCCACAACAGGCGATCGCTACGCCGCCTTTGATCTCAAGCCGGCTCGCTATGACGCTTCCAAGATGGCGCCGATGGGCTGCTTGATCGGTGACGTTAATGAAGACGGTCTACTCGACATTGTGGTCTATTACTGGGGACGCACTCCGGTTGCTTTTCTTCGCGCTACTGGAAGTCCCGGACACAAGAGCCGTCTCTCTGTAAATGACTTCCAGGCTGTTGAACTGGTTCCCGGCGAAGAGCGTTGGTATTCGAATGCTGGCTTTTTTGCCGATGTAGATGGCGACGGCCATCCTGACCTCATCATTGGAAATTACTTTCAGGATGGCGGCCATATTCTTGACGCCACCGCCTCTGGCACTGAGGTGATGCACAACACCAAGTCGCGCTCCTTTAATGGCGGTGGCAAGCATGTCTTGTTGTGGAAAGAAGGCCGCGGCGGCAATCATCCTTTTGCGCGTTTTGAAGAAGTAAAGAACGTTTTTCCCGCTGAAGTGGAGCACGGCTGGACTCTTGGCGCCGGTGCCGCCGATTTAGATGGTGACCTGCTTCCGGAATTTTATTTTGCTCATGACTTCGGTCCCGACCGTTTATTGCACAACGTATCCACGCCGGGTCATGTGGCATTCACACTGCTTGAAGGGCATCGCGGTTTTACTACTCCCGCCTCGAGCGTCCTGGGACGCGATTCATTCAAAGGCATGGGCGTGGATTTCGCTGATCTGAATGGCGACGGGATTCCAGACATTTTTGTCAGCAACATCGCTGATGATTATGCCCTGCAGGAAAGCCATTTCCTTTGGCTGAGCACGGGTGATCGGGACGCGATCCAGCACGGCAAGGCCCCATACGTTCAAGCCAGCGAGAGTCTTGGCGTTTCCCGCAGCGGCTGGGGATGGGACGCGCGCATGGCTGATTTCGACAACAGCGGCGCTCTCCAGATCGTGCAAGCGGTGGGTTTCATCAAGGGCAAAACTGATCGCTGGCCTGAGCTTCAGTCTCTGGGCACTTCCAATGACAGTTTGATCAGCGATCCGCGCCTCTGGCCTTCGTTCCGTCCGGGAGACGATGTGAGCGGCCACAATGAAACCGTGTTTTTCGTCCAGGGCTCCGATCATCGTTTCCACAACATTGCTGCAGAGGCGGGCATTGCCAGTCCGATGCTTGGTCGGGGAATTGCCCTTGCGGATGTGGATGGAGATGGTCGCCTCGACTTCATCATCGCAGGGCAATGGGGCGAATCGTACTTGTTCAAGAATGAAAGTTCGGCGGCAGGGAATTTCCTCGCCTTGCATCTGCTATTGCCCGTAAATGGCGGTCCCGGCAATTTTCAGGAACGCGCTGGTCATCCTGGCTCTGATCTGTATGGGCGTCCGGCAATTGGAGCGACGGCCACCGTTCACATGCCAGACGGACGCACTCTCTCTGGGCAGGTGGATGGCGGCAGTGGCCATTCAGGAAAGCGCAGCACAGATTTGCACTTCGGCCTGGGCGGCACACCACTTGACGCAACTCTGCAGGTTGATCTGGCTTGGCGTGACGCTACGGGCCACGTAGTGAAAAAGACAGTACCTATTCATCCTGGCTGGCACACGATTGTGCTGGGCCAATAAGAAAGGCGAGGAAACTTATGACTTACGCAACGCTCAACTTCTATCCGCGCAAAGATCCCAGAATGCGTTTCTTCGCGCTTTGGTATTTCACGATTCTGCTGATCGCCTGGACGATACTGGGCGATACCGTCCTTGGCTTTGAGCAATCGTATGCTCAGCCGATCGTTGCGGTGCTTACTGCTTGCGCTGTCGCTTTTTTCCTGGAATGGCTGGATGCCCGGATGAATCAACGGGTGCCTAGATTCGCCGGCAGCACCGCGAATATTGTGAATTTTCTTCCGCCGTGCATCATTCCCGGGCTGGCCTGCGCCATGCTGATTTATGCGAACTCCCGGTTCGCGCCAATTGTCTTTGCGGTCGCACTCTCGTTGGCATCGAAAGTGCTTTTCCGGGCACCTATCGGAAACGGACAGACGCAGCACA
Source organism: Candidatus Angelobacter sp. (assembly GCA_036497385.1). GTDB lineage: Bacteria > Acidobacteriota > Terriglobia > Terriglobales > Acidobacteriaceae > Angelobacter. Next base: position 5,299 of record DASXJO010000964.1, read on the forward strand.
TTTTCAATCCGTCTAACTTGGGCATCACAGTAACGCTATTGCTGCTGCCTGCGGCCGGTCTGGCGCCTCCGTACCAATTTACTGAGAACGTTACCGGTTTGGGACATTGGCTGATTCCAGCGTTTATCCTGGTTACCGGAACCATCATTCACGCAAAATTTACGGGTAGGCTTCCTCTGGTGCTGGCGTGGTTCTTCGGCTTTGCCGCGCAGGCGCTGATTCGAAAAATGATCTTCGGTACGCCCCTGGCCGTGCCGTTTCTTCCCATGACGAGCGCCGGATTCATCCTGTTCTCGCTCTACATGATTCCGGACCCGGCAACTACTCCGATCAAGCCCGCTCGACAGGTGGCATTTGGATTGTCCGTGGCAACGATTTACGCCTTGCTGTTCGTCGTTCATGTGGTATTTGGACTCTTCATCGCGCTGGCGCTCACCAGTGCCACCAGAGGCTTGAGCCTGCATGCCTACGCGCTGCTCAAACGGAAGCGCGCACCAAAAGCTGCAGCGGTGGAGCAAGTCCGCATTCCAGCAACTGCTGAAGCTGCGCGCTAAAACAAGTATGAGTGAGATTGCCATCATCGGCATGGCGTGCCGCTACGCAGAGGCCCGTTCTCCGCGCGAATTGTGGGAGAACGTGCTGGCGCAGCGGCGCTCCTTCCGCCGCATTCCGCGGTTGCGTCTGAATCTCGCCGACTATTCCGGCGCGCAGCAGCTCGAAGACGCTATTTCCGTGACCATGGCCGCCGTCCTTGAAGACTATGAGTTTGATCGCGTACGTTTTCGAGTCTCTGGCGACACTTTTCTTTCCACCGATCTCTCCCATTGGCTCGC
>DASXJO010000965.1:0-1791 GCA_036497385.1 Candidatus Angelobacter sp.
GGCTCATCCGCATTTTTGGTGGACAAGATCGATAAAGCATAGTCATTAAGAAATGTTTTATTCTTAAGAGGCAAATGGCTGCCTCCCCCAGCCCTTTGCGGGTCTGTCTTCCAGATGCATCGCGCCTCCGTCTGGAAAGTGTTCAGGAACAGGATGGCGTGGTCCTGATCATGGCCACCAGCACCACGAGCACTGCGGTGTGTCCTCTTTGCGGAAAGCACTCGCGTCATGTCCACAGCCAGTATTTCCGGACCTTGCGCGATCTCCCAAGCCAAGGTGCTACGGTTCGGATTTGCTTGCGAACTCGCCGTTTCTATTGCCGAGGACGGGATTGTCTGCGCCGCATCTTTACGGAGCGCTTTCCGTCGTTGGCGAACGCTCACGCCAGGCAAACCAGCCGCCATCTTGGCGCATTGGAGTGCATTGGCTACGCGTTGGGGGGTGAACCAGGCTTCCGACTTGCTGCTCAGCTTGGCATACGCGCAAGCGGAGATACGATTCTCCGAACGATCAAGCGGAGAAGCTCCATGCCGTCGCATGTGCGTGTACTCGGCGTGGATGACTGGGCTTGGCGGCGTGGTCATCGGTATGGAACCGTGCTGGTGGACTTGGAACGCCACCGGCCTGTGGATCTGTTGCCAGATAGGGAATCGGCCACGTTGGCACGTTGGCTTCGAGACCATCCAGAGGTGGAAATTATCAGCCGTGACCGGGCGGGTGCCTACGCTCAAGGTGCACGGAAGGGAGCGCCCGGCGCAGTTCAGATCGCAGATCGTTTTCACATCCTTTGTAATCTGACGCAGGCCATACGAAGCATGCTAGATCGCATGGCTACCACTCTTCATAAACTTGAGTTGCCGGCGGCCATAGCACTTCCCTGCGCCGCCAATGCTCCCGCTAAAAATGGCGATCTACTAACAGAATCCGCTGACCCAATCGTTATTGCCGCCTCGGATTCGAACCTCGCAAACGAACGCCAACAGCAATTTCAGGAAAGGCAACAACAAAGACAGGCGCGTTTCGAGGCCGTCAAAGCCGCACGTGGGCGAGGTCTTACTCATCGAGCAATTGCCGAAGAGTTCGGTCTCAATATCCAAGCTGTTCGCCGACTGTTGAAGGTCAAACAATTGGCTCCCCCCGCGCCGCGCCGACACCGGACTAGACTGGAGCCATTCCGCGAATATCTGCAACGGCGATGGTCTGAGGGGTGCCACAATGCCTCCCAATTGTTGCGTGAATTGCGTGAGCAGGGCTACGCTGGTCACCGTAGTCGCGTAAAAGAGTTCTTGCATCCCTGGCGTTCCCATCCACCGAACCCATCCTTGCGAAGGCCCAAGCTGCCCGCTATGCGGCAAGTCGCGTTTTGGCTTACAAAGCCAGCTTTGCAACGTAATGCCCTGGAAGAGCAATGGGTGAAAGCGTTGGCGGAGAGGGACTCAAGAATCGCAACAGTCGCACACTTTGCCCAAGAATTTCGCAACCTGTTTCGCGATCACGATGCGAGCGCATTACCTGCCTGGCTCAACCGCGCTGAGCAATCAGGCATTCCCGAACTCCGCGGATTCGCCTCCGGCATTCGTCGCGATCAGATAGCGGTCATAGCGGCCCTCCAGCATCGCTGGAGCAACGGACAAGTGGAAGGGCAGGTTCACCGCCTCAAACTTCTGAAACGTCAGATGTACGGTAGGAGCGGCTTTCTGTTGCTGCGCAAGCGGGTTCTGCCGTTCGTGGATAACGCTCCCGAATCAGCGCCCCGAGCTCCGTGACCTCCATCAAAAATGCGGATGAGCC
>DASXJO010000966.1:0-3525 GCA_036497385.1 Candidatus Angelobacter sp.
GGTGGGATGCGCCATGCCAAAAGCCACGGCTTCAGCAACGCAGGGATGCGTCATCATTACTGCATCGATCTCCAACGGCGCAATCTTCTCGCCGCCGCGATTGATCAGCTCCTTGATGCGTGCCGTCAGGTGCAGATAGCCGTCCGCGTCAATCATGCCCTGATCGCCTGTGCGGAACCAGCCATTGGTAAAAGACTTGGCGTTGGCCTCAGGATTATTTTCGTAGCCTTCAATCACGTTTGGTCCCTGGATTACCACTTCACCGCTTTCTCCACTGGGCAGGAGGTTGCCATCCTCGTCCATGATTCCCACTCTTACGCCCGTTCCCGGCCCCACCGACGAAGACTTGTGCGGCCGAGGCGGCAGCGGGTTGGAACACATCTGGTGGGAAGCTTCCGTCATGCCATAAGCCTCCAGCACCGGTACCTGGACAATGTTTTCAATCTTTTCCAGCAGCGCGGGTGAAAGGGCAGAACTGCATGACCGCACGAAACGAAGCTTCTCAATCCCTTCAGGCTTCGCGTTCAGTCGCGCAACCGAAAGTTGATGGATCGTTGGCACGCAGGAATACCACGTCACGCCATAATCGCGCACTGTCCGCCAGAAGTTCATGGGATTGAACTTACCCGGCACCACCACGGTGCCGCCGGTCAGAAATGTTGAGAGCGTGGATGCCACCAACCCATGGATATGGAACAGCGGCATCACGCAGAGAGAGACATCATTTGCGGTGAGTCCGTAAGTGGCCGCCACGTTCTGGCAGGAAACAGCTATGTTTTTGTGCTTTAACGGCACGCGTTTTGGCCGGCCCGTGCTTCCGCTGGTATGCAAGACCAAGGCGACGTCTTCGGGACTGGGCGGGACAATCGGAACGCCTTTCGGTGCACCCTCAATACTTACGTTACCGCTTTCGTCCATCTGCACGGCAAATACGGGGATATTGAGGTGCCGCGCGGCGCGTTTGGCCTCTTCCGCGCCTTCCGGCGGAACAAGTAAAACCTTAGCGGAGGTGTCTTCCAGATAAAACGAGAATTCCTCAAAACGATAGGCCGGATTGAGTGGGGCGGCGGTCCCGGCAAACGCTCCCGCCAGAAAAGCCACAATGGTCGGCAGGCCGTTGGGGAGCACGTTGGCTACGCGTTCACCGCGCTGTATCCCAATTCCCGCCAGGGCCTCAGCCATGGTGTTTACCTGGCGGCGAAGTGATTCATAACTTATAGAAGTTCCTGTCTCAGGAATAATCAGGGCGGTGGCATTCCCAGGGGCAACGTTCAATAGCGAAGGGAGGTCATTCATTAGAGCTCAGCTCCGGTGACAAGGGGGTCTCTTGCTCTCGTTCTGCGTTCGGGCGGCAAGTATATACCAGATAAATCATGATGCAAGTAGTTGCCACTTCGTCGCCCAGCCTAGCTTAAATGGCCCGATCAGACTGGCTCAACCCACCGGCTCTTGCGTGTTCCTGGAGTATCGCCTGTGATAAACAGTGCGTGGCAGTGGCGATGAAAATTGGCTTTTCAAGATTATTCCTCAAAGAATTAGACGGTCAAATTCTCTCACTCTGGCCTAAAATAAGCGCGAAGCGCGTTCTGCCTTAAAGAATCGCGAATTGCTCAGCGACTCAACCGCCTGCCGGCTTAATACTTGCTATGAACTGGTCGAGGCTTTCTCCAAATGATATTTAGTTTTGTCTCTGCGTTGCTTGTGGTTTCACTCTTTGCCGCGGGACACCCATGGCGCATCACCCGGGCAGCGATAGCACGCGACTAGTTGTCGCCATAACGGGAGATCATTAGGATCGCCCAAACCATGCTCCAAACTCCGCGCGGATGAACGGCTTGATTCCTTCTCTCCCAGTCAGCCGCCAGCAAAGCTTGTTGCTGTCACTCTCAATTTGAATGCTAATATCGAAAAACGAACAGCACGCGTGCTCCAGCGGCGTGATCTGAGCGAGCGCGGTATATATATCCAGGCTCCACGGAAATTCAAAGTCATAACCGTGGGACATTTCCCGAATCCCTGAAAGCGAAGCCTGCAGCAACGCCGCCAGTTCGTGATGCCGCGCTCGCTGCTCGCTGGTCAGCGCTGTCATGTCGCAAAAGAATGGAGTCGGGCTGCTCATTTTCTGAACTGACCAAGCGCTTACTTCGCCTGTAACCATGTCTGCGCCACCACCTCTGGACTCAGTTCGCGCAGCAGACCGTTAATCTGATCAATCACCGCCTCCGGCTGCGTGGATTTTATATTGAACTTGAGCGCGCCTCCCGGAGAGAACTGTGCGCCGCGAGATTGCGCCACAAAACGCGCCAGCCGCTCCGGCTCAATCGACGCCTGCTCCGTGAATTTGATCGTCACTGAATCGCGCTTGCGATCGATGGCGAGCACGCCCACGCGTTCACACAACAGCTTCAAAGCAGACGCCGCCAACAGATAGCGTACCGGCGCTGGCGGCTCGCCATAACGATCCTGAAGTTCCTTGCGAACATCATCGAGCGCAGCTTCACTCTCCACGCCGGCCGCGCGCTTATACATACGCAGGCGTTGGTTCTCCTCGGCGATGTACGTCGGTGGAATCCGCAGATCGATTCCCAGATTGAGCTGTGTACTCACCTTGTCGGAAAGCTCCTCGCCTTTCAGTTCGCGGATCGCCCGGTCCAGCATGCCGGTGTACATTTCAAAGCCCACGGCGTCGATGTTGCCGCTCTGCTCGCCGCCCAGCAGATTGCCCGCGCCGCGTAGCTCAAGATCGAGCGCGGCAATCTTGAATCCCGCGCCAAGATCCGAAAATTCCTTCAGCGCCGCCAGCCTGCGCCGCGCCACTGGCGTAAGCTCCTGCTCCGCCGGCACCAGCAGATACGCATAAGCCCGCCGATTCGAACGGCCAACGCGTCCGCGCAACTGATAAAGCTCAGAGAGGCCGTGCCGGTCCGCGCGATTGATGATGATGGTGTTGCACAGCGGAATGTCCAGGCCGTTTTCGATAATGGTCGTTGCCACCAGAATGTCCGCCTCATGCCGCACAAAGGCAAACATCACTTTTTCCAGTTCGCCCTCGGACATTTGTCCGTGGCCCACAATCACGCGCGCTTTCGGCAGCATCTCCTGCAGCTTGGCGGCAATTTCATAGATCGTCTCCACCCGATTGTGAACAAAATACGCCTGTCCGCCGCGCTCCAGCTCATGCTCCAGCGCTGACTTCACCAGCTTTTCATCGTAGGCCGCGACAACTGTCTGGATGGCCATGCGGTCTTTGGGCGGGGTCTCAATCACGCTCATATCGCGTAGCCCAACCATGGACATGTGCAGCGTGCGCGGAATCGGCGTTGCGGACATGGTAAGCACGTCCACTTCTTTCTTCAACTGCTTGAGCCGTTCTTTATGACGCACCCCGAACCGCTGCTCTTCATCCACGATGACCAGCCCCAGGTCCTGAAACTTGATGTCCTTGGAAAGAATGCGGTGTGTGCCGATCACGATATCCACTTTGCCCTGCTCGATCCGCTCCACCGTTTCTTTCTGCTGCTTGGC
>DASXJO010000967.1:0-6476 GCA_036497385.1 Candidatus Angelobacter sp.
ACTTAAGCGTGCCCTCAATCCTCTTTCACCTGACAGACGCCCCTATCGCCGCCCGGAGGAGCAACTCAGATATTCGAGCGCGCGGGAGCAGATGGCCGATGTAAGCATTGTGGACGAGACCGATGGATACCTGAATCTCAGTAGCGTTCTGTACTCATTTGTCAGCTTGAAGGAACTGCCGGATGCGACCTTCCCTGGGGTATTGCGGGAGCTAATCGGTCTTGATTTTCCAATCATTGTCAACGCACAGATCACGATTCCCGACCAGGCAAAGGTGCTCAAGGGCTACAAAGGCCGGCTGCGCAAAATGCAGGCGGCACAAAAGGACGCGAACGGCGGCTTCCGTATCAACGTCGAGGCGCGGGTTGCCGAGGAACAACTTGTCAGGGTCCAGCAGGACATTATTTCAAGCTCTGTGAAGGCGGCAAAGCTGAGCCTGGTCATCGGGACGCGCAGTTCCCAACGTGCGGTGACAACATCTGAACTGGAACAGGCCGAACGCACCATCGACAATCGCCGTCAGCAGCTCCTTTATGCGATCGCCCGCATGAACGGGGCCAAAGCAGTAGCCGAAACCCTTGCTAAGCGGCGTCTCTTTATTAGTTCACTTCCCGCGATGGCCGAGGCCGACAAGCGAGACCAGGACCTGCTCACATCAAACGCAGCCGATTTGCTGCCGGTCGAGGCACCGTGGAACGGAACGCCACGCTCTCCACTTTTCCTGTTTGAGACGCCATACCGCCAGCTCATTGCTTTTTCATTGTTCGATCCCGGCCTAAGCGACGCCAACATGCTCGTTATGGCCAAGTCGGGTGGCGGAAAAACATTCATGGTGCAGCAATTCCTGCTGATGGCCGCACGTGACAATCCACTGATCTCGATTATCGAACGCGGTGACTCCTATCACCCTCTGGTTGAACTGATGGGCGGGCGCATGATCACCATGTCGCTCGATGCCAATCAAACGATTAATCCCTGGGACCTTTCGGAGGCCGAAAAAGAGCCGAGCAAAGACCAGGTTGCATTCCTCAAGAACCTTACGCGTCACATGCTCGGTGAGGGCCGCGCCGAGGATACGGAATTGCTCGACAACCTGATCACTGAGGCCATCCTCAGGACTTACAAGCGTGCGGCGATACGGCCGTCCAATCCCATTCCCACATTTTCCGATCTACGGGATGAGCTGGCTCAGTGGCGCGATGAAGACAAGAACGAACGAGTCATGGACGAAGCGCACCTTGCCGCTATCAAACTGCGCAGTTGGACCGGAGACAAGGGTGTGTACGCCAAACTGTTCGACCGCCCGACCACAATCTCGCTCGATAACCCGTGGCTGTTTTTCAACGTGGAGCAGTTGAGTGACGACCCACGGCTCGAAACAGCGATGAGCCTGCTCATCGCGCATGCCACGGCGCGGCGGGCCTCAGGCAAGGACGGCCGCCGAAGCATCACCGTGCTCGATGAGTGCTGGTTTCTGCTCGATTCGCCCGTCCTCGCCCCTGAGGTCGTTCAACTATTCCGCACGGCCAGGAAGCGCAATGCAAGTGTTTGGGGCATCAGCCAGACCGCCGAGGATTTTGTGGGCACGCAATCAAAGCCCCGCGTGCACGGCGCGGGGATCGTCAAGAATACGACAACCAAGATTATCGGCCAGCAGCCTGGGGACATGACCGCATTGCGCGAGCACCTGCACTTGAATGACACGGCGCTCAACCAGATCAAGCATTTCAGCGCGCCCAGCAAGGGAAAAAGCGCCGATGCTCTGATCGTAATTGGCGAGAAGGCTGAAACCACGCACACGATCCGTATGTCGCCTACTCCTGTGGACTACTGGATCGCGACCACCTACGCACGCGAGAGGCTATATCGCTCTTGGTGGATCGCACAGCACAGTGGCAAGCCGTTGATGGATACATACCGGGACCTCGCCGACCGCTTCCCATCCGGTCTTGCCGATCTCGAAATGTTGCCAGAGGAGTTTTCAGGAGACGTTGCAAAAGGAGTTGTCAGATGAAGAAGTACTTTCGCCATTTGGAAGCGATTCGGGCAAAACTTGGCCGTGGGAAGCGGTTGCTTGCTGTCTCTCTAATCGCGCTGCTTTTGCTCCCTGGCACCGCGCGTGCGGCGGGGCTGACCGACATCATCACGCTGTTAACTACCATCAATAGCACGATCCAGAACGCAATTGGCGGGGTCCTCACGGGAATTCAGACCCTCAATTCCACGATCAACAATTTCCGGCAGCAGGTGATCTGGCCTGTAACTGCTCTCAACCAGACCCGCGCGTTTGTTAATTCCACACGCGCCCAATATCAGACTCTGATGGCGCAAGTTCATGCAATCAGGAACAACAGCGCGACACTCACTAACCCGACGCAGTTGGAATCGTTGTTCCGGAGCGCGCAGGGCGGCAGTATCGCCCAACTTCAGCCGTTGTATACGAACTTGTACACGCCCGTTCCTCTGGCGAAAGATGCCAAGCCAATCCAGCGGAACTTGATGGACATGGATGATGCGCTGGCCATGGGATCGCTCAAGACTTCGGTGCTTGCAGACCAAACGACGGCAGACATGCTGACGCTCGCCGATTCCATCGAACAGCAGAGCGCCACTGCCGCGCCTGGCTCGGGACCTATGCTGGCTGCCCAGGCTCAGGTCGCCAGTCTCGAAAGCCAGGCATACCTTGCCAAAGTCCTTGCGGCCGAACTGCGGCAGGAAGCTGCAAAACTCGCGCACCAAAACACGTTACTCAAGCAGAGCGCAACGGCGACCCGCAATTTACAGAACCAGATACAGCAGGTGCTGGCGCACCCATAGGAGAAGAAGATGGAACGCAGGTTATCTATTCGTGCTTGGAAAGTTATCCGGAACGCCGTCGCATTCGTACTCGCGTTCGCGGTTGTCGTGATGATGCTGCCGACAAAGGCCAGGAGCCAATTGGGTCTGGATCCCTGCTGCGCCATCATCTCGGTCGGGCTGACCACGATTTCAAATCTCCTGAGTAGCGCTGTCGCGAAGCCACTGGGAGCCATTCAGCAGCTCGAGCAGCAAGCAGCCAATTTTGAGCAGCAGGTGGTATTCCCGATCGCGGCGCTCAATCAGGCGCGCGGGCTGGCCGGTCAGTTCCGAGGCCAGTTCACGCAGATGAAGAAGACGTTTCAGTTATCAGTTTCAAGCGCTACTCTGCCTACGCCGCAGCAACTCGAAAAAAACCTGTTGTCGCGAAATCCGAATTCCGTTCCGCAGATCTCCGGCAACTATGCAGCTCTCTATGGCGCGGTAATGCCGGCAACTGATGCGCCGCCACAGGTGCGGGATCTGGTTGACATGACGGACGCCGAGGCGCAGGCGGCAATGAAAAAAGCAGTCGAGATCGATGCTCTGGCCGATCTTGAGTTGCAGGCGGCGGAGCAGATCAATCAGCAGTTGCAGACGGCCGCGCCAGGAAGTGCGCCGATTCTCGAAGCACAAGCGTCAGCATGGCTTGTCCGTGCGAATGCTTACACCCAATCGGCGATGGCTGAACTGGTGCGAGTACGGTCAATCGAGCTGGCCAATAATGGCGCGCAATTAAAGTTTTCGACCGCTCATACCACCAATTTGCATTCAACCGGGAGCCAGGTGCTACAGGGAGCGCACTGATCGTGTTTTATTTCGAGCATCTACTGAATACGGCTCTGGCAGCGATCGATGGTACGCGGGTCATTCCGACCATCACGAACATGGCGTTCGCGATCCTGCTGATCGGATTCCTGGTCGGCTTATATCAGGCGGCGCTACGTGGCGGCGACCTTCAGGCGCTCGCGGTAACGGCGATCAAGTACCTCGTGATTGCGATGATCCTGTCGAACTGGACGACGGTGTTCCGCGATGTAAATGGATCTTTTACCGCAGTTGCGGATTTCGTGTCGAACAGCTCGGGCGCCGGCGACATGTTCATGAATTGGATGACGCAGCTGCAGCAGCAGGCGACAACGAATCCCAACCTCACGTTCTGGGACATGATTACCGGCGATATATCTGGCACGATAACCGTCGGGCTGCTGCTGATTGCTTACATTCTGTATGCGCTGGCCATCATCATCTTCTGTTTCTTCTACACGCTCTACGGCACCGTGTTGTATGTCACGGGACCGCTGGTGTTGGCGCTCATTCCTGTCTCTGGGATCGGACAGCTTGGGAAAACTTACGCCATCAATCTGATGATCTGGAACGCCTGGGGCATTCTCTATTCCGTGTTCGGTGCGTTGATTACGGCCATTCACTTCAATCAGGTCAACAACGTACTCGGCAACGGGTTTCTCGGATTCCTTCAGGGCGTGCCTGATTCGGCCATGTTAGGCCTGGTGAGCATCTTCTACGCCCTTGCTATCGCAATGGTCCCATTTATTGCCAAAGGAATCATCTCGGGCGACGTGGGATCGACGGCATTCGCTTTAGTCCGCGCGGCAGCCACTGCGGCAGGTGCAGCATTGGCGGCCGTCGGTGGATTTGCCGCCGGTGCCGGCGCTGGCGCAGCCGCAACTCCCGCCGCGGCGGGAGCAAGTGCGGGTGGCGGTTCGTCCACCATGGCCATGAGTTCATCCATGCCTCCTCCAACTCCGGCGACATCAATGGCGGGATTCCTGCAATCGGGCTTGGCGAGCGCGATGAACAGCAACAGCAGCCCGGTTGCGCCGGCAGTAAGTGAAGCCACGAACGGGAGTTCCGGGAATGAGAATGGAAGTCACTCGGCTTCGGTTCGCCCGGCGAGATCGGGCGACATTTACTCGCCAAGGTCAGTGACTCAGGCCGTCACCTTCAATATTGCGCGCGCGTTGGGACGCGCAGCAGGAAGGCAAAAACCGGAGGACAACTGACATGCCTGGAGGATTGTATGTGGAGACAACCACCGATCTGGGAGCCGGAAGGAACAAAGTTCCGGCCTTACAGCATCACCACCCTGATCTTCTTTTATATCGGCAAACTGTTCGGCCTTCTGTTCAGACGTCGCAGATAGGCCAGTAAGGAAGCAATGAGTATGTGGTTCAAAAGGAACAAAGAGCAAGAAGCTGAGCTTCCGGAAAAACTCAGCTACAGCCGCTACTACGAACACGACGGAGCCCTGCGGGCATATGCCAATCGAGCCATGGTTCTGGCGTTTTTGTGTGTGCCTGCCACGTTGCTGGCGCTCGGCTTTGCCGTTTACGTGCGCGTGCAGCCCCCAACGGTAATCCGCGTGGACGAAAATGGCCAGGCAGGAATTCTAGGTCCGCAAAAGCCATCGGTTTCTATCACGCAGGGTGTGGCAGCGGAGCCAAGCGAATTTGAGAAGAGGGCCTTTGTACGGCAGTTTCTCGAACGTTATCTAAATTTTTCTCCTTCAAACGTGAGCCGCAACTGGGCCGACAGTCTGAACATGATGACTGCCAATCTGCGCCGTACTGCGTTTGGCGGCATGCAGAAAGAGAATCTGGTCGGCAAGATCCAGGACGATCAGAGCAGTTCAGAATTCCAACTCCGCTCGCTTGAAGCCGCAAAGGACGACCCACTGACTTATACCGCCTTCGGAGTTAAGGAGGTCCATCACATTCATGACCACAACGAAAGCGTAGACAAGGTGGTCAGTGAATTCCATGTGCGCCTGGTGGTCGAGAAGCGTTCAGAGCAGAACCCGAGCGGCCTTCTCATTGGTGAGTACTGGGAGCGGGCGATTGAGGGCGAGAAACGCGATTGGGTCCTGCAACAAGTAGATTTTGCTGGTCAGAAATGAAGGAGTATCGCAATGGACAACAGATCACCGGCAGGCGCATCGGCAGCGCCGGCAGCAAACGATGGAAGCACTCGGCGAAAGAGACGAAATGGGGTTGATGTATCGGTGCGCTATTTCCTGCCAAAATCCGGCTCATCACCCGGCGTACCCGAATTAGGCGCGGAACTAGCGAGCGAAGGCGAGGCCCTAATTCAGTCTTTCAAGAGCGGCCAACCGTTCTACACGTTAGCGGTTTGGAAAGCAGTTCCGGAGGTAAACGGCGGCGGCAGTCCTGTGATCGTGAAACAGGCTGTCACGCGAAATTGAGTTTTCTCTTTAACAACACAGCACTCGACTTCTCAGATGACCAATGCAAGTGATTTGGTCCTTTGAGCGCCCCACGGCTTGATGTGGGGACATGTGCTGACCGGGCTCCTCGCTGTCGAGGGCCTGGCCGAGCGAACCCGAACAACGGGAGGCCAGGCGAGACGACGAGAGCTTGCGGTTACGCAGACTCCTTAACTCTCTCCGGGTCTCCGGCGGGAACAAATAGTTAAGGAGAATAAAAATGACGAAGAATACGAAGATGAAGAATTACAGAATTCCGGCTGACCAGATTCAGAACCTTGAGATCGACCGCAATGGCAGAGTAGCGCCACGGCTGCATGATCTTGAGCCCTTGAAAAACACGCTGCTCAGCGTGCTCTATCCCGGAATCAAGGTGGCCAGCGTAAACGTACCGACC
>DASXJO010000968.1:0-8445 GCA_036497385.1 Candidatus Angelobacter sp.
CCTTATGATTTCATAGAATTAGCGGGATTTACAAAGGGGAACCCAGATTCTGTATGTTAAGGAGTTTGCATGAACAGAGTACTGTCCATTCTGGCGGCGGCTTGCTGTATGGCTGCCAACGTGGGGGCGGCACCAGTTCCAAACCACCAACAACCCCAGGTAAAAAATAGCGCCATCCCCATGGCACCCAAGTCAGCCCAGAACCAGAAAACACAAAAGAGTTCAAAGGCTGAACCAAAACCCTATCAGGTCGGAACAGCTTCCTGGTATGGCAAGCAATTCCACGGCAAGACCACGGCCAGCGGCGAGGATTTCGACATGTTCGAATTTACAGCCGCGCACCGGAAGCTCCCGCTGGGGAGTTTCGTCAAGGTAACGAACCTGAAGAACGGCAAGTGGATCATCGTTCGGGTCAATGATCGGGGACCGTACGTGGGAAACCGGATTATGGACCTGAGCTACAGCGCTGCCCGGATGCTCAATTTCCGAGATGGCGTTGAGCGTATCCGCATTGACCTGGTTCAGCCGGAAAATGTGGCCATGAACCGTGGTTATTAGGGCTCAATAAGCGAAAAATACATATACTAAGGGAGCGTGGCTATTCATTCTCCTGAGATCACGGGTCTGCCCGCATCCTCCGGGATGCGGGAGCGCCTGATTGTGGCCCTGGACGTTTCAAGCGCGGCTGAGGCGCAAAAGCTTGTAGCCCGCGTGGGCGAAGCGGCGGGCATTTATAAAGTTGGACTTCAGCTTTTTACCGCCGAAGGGCCGAGTATCCTCAGGGATCTTGTTAGCTCTGGTCGGCGGGTATTTCTCGATCTAAAACTCCATGACATTCCTACCACTGTCGCTCTGGCTGTGAAGTCGGCTGCGGAATTACGCGTTGATATGCTTACCATTCACGCCAGCGGCGGGAAAGCGATGCTGCACGCGGCTACGGAAGCCGCTGCAGGACGTCTCAACCTCCTGGCCGTGACGGTCCTGACCAGCCTGACAGATGACGACATGCAGGAAATCGGGGTCGCAGGACGCGTGTCTGACCAAGTTCTGCGCATGGCCGCTCTGGCACAGGGCGCGGGCTGCCAGGGAATTGTTACTTCCCCTCGTGAATCGTTGATGGTGAGAAAAGCTCTGGGAGAAGGCTTTGCCATTGTCACCCCAGGCATTCGTCCGGCGGGCGTGGAAACCAATGACCAGCAACGGACTGCGACTCCTTCCGCTGCAATCAGCAACGGAGCGAGCCACATTGTTGTGGGCCGGCCGATCACACATGCCCAAGATCCAGCGAAGGCCGCCGCAGCCATTATTGCTGAAATGGAGCAGGCAAGAATCAGCAGGTGACTACGTTCTAGGTTTGGTTCTACAATACCTTTCCTAGCGAGGTACTCACAATGCGCGGTGCAATCTTCTTCGTGTTGGCTTCTGCAACCTTCGTTTCCGCCCAGACAGTTTCGCCGCAGGCCGTTTCGACTTCGGACACGGATACGTCTGTTGCTCACAACGCGAGTGATCCAGCGGCCAGGCAGATGACCGTCCCCGCAGGCACGCAAGTGTTGCTCCACTTGAGAAGTCCCATCGATACCAAGACCGCCAAAGTTGGCGACGGAGTTTACTGCCAGACAAGTTTTCCCGTCACCCAGGACAACGTAGCGGTGATCCCGGCCGGCACTTACGTGAAAGGCAAGATTGCCCAGGTAAAGCGCGCTGGAAAAATTAAAGGCCGGGCAGAGATATTGTTTAACTTCACCACAATGATTTTCCCGAACGGGTACACCATTGATCTCCCAGGAGCGCTGGAAAATGCGCCGGGCTCCCGCAATAGCACCGTAGCTGACAAAGAAGGCACTGTAAAAGCTGACAGCCAGAAGGGCAAAGATGCAGGCACTATTGCCAAGACGGGTGCTACAGGCGCTGTGATTGGCGCTGTCGCCGCTGGTGGCAAAGGTGCAGGCTTTGGGGGCCTCGCTGGCGCTGCCGTCGGTTTGGGGCAGGTGCTATTTACTCGTGGCCAAGATGTGCGTATCGACCAGAATACTGCCCTTGAAATGGTGTTGGAACGTCCGCTTACGGTTGATGTGATGAATGCCACTCCGGCCCAAGCGGAGAACTCGATCAGGCCCCGGGTGACAAACAGTAACCGGCTACCAATGCCAGGCACACCAGCGGCAAAATAGAGCAGCCGCGCACATTGTGCAAAGCGTAAATAGCGAGATCGCAGTAGGCAACGCACTGCTCGTGTGTTGTTCGTCGAACCCATCAGCTTCCAATTTTGGTATGCGCTGGTTTCGCGCTCTACTGATATTGGAAGCTACTTATCACCTTTCGATCATAGGTCCCATTGAATCAGTTACTTATCCTCTACTGGAAATGGAACTCTGCTTGCACCACACAAATAAGTTTCTTTGCCGGTAATTTCAACGACTATTCAAGAAAAAGCCATAATTCACTTTAGATTTATCGGATTGAACGTCGATTTCCTACCGATAAACCTGCCGTTTCCTTTAGGAGGGAGATGAGATGTTAAAGAAGGTAGCCTTTTCCCCGTTAATGTCGCTGTTGCTGATCTTAGTATTTGCAGCGAGCGCATTTTCTCAAACTACAGCCAGTATTCAAGGTACTGTATCCGATCAAAGCGGCGCCGCAGTGGTAGGCGCAAAGGTGACGGTAAAGAACACAGCTCTGGGAATTGATCGCACCACCCAGACCAGTTCGACTGGATCCTATCAAATTCCTGCACTTCCACCAGGTGTTTATAGCGTACAAGTCGAGAATGCTGGCTTTGAAACTCAGCTGGCAAAGAATCTTGTGTTACAGGTCAGCCAAAACTCGGTGCAGAACTTTGGGTTGAAGGTCGCAACGACTTCAGAAGTTGTGACGGTCGAAGCAGCGGCGCCTGTGGTCGAAGCGACCACCATGACCGTCGGCCAGACTATCAATCAACGCACGGTGCAGGATATTCCTTTGAATGGTCGGCACTTCGTCGATTTGGCTCTGTTGATTCCGGGTACCGTCACCCCGCCCCAAAACGGGTTCCTTACGGCCCCACTGCGTGGGCAGGGTTCGTTCGCCTTTAATACAGCTGGTAATCGCGAAGACGCCGTCAACTTCATGATCAACGGTATCAATTTGAATGACATGGTGCAAAACCAAGTCACGTTCCAGCCGACGATCAACACGGTTTCGGAATTCAAGGTTGACAACTCCACTTATAGCGCTGAGTACGGCCGCAATGCTGGAGCAATCGTGAATATTGCCACCCGTTCCGGCACGGAGCAGTTCCACGGCGAGGTCTATGATTATCTGCGCAATAGTTTCTTTGACGCGCGCAACGCCTTCAATCCCGTTGTCGATAACGCGGGCAATTCGTTGGCGCAGTCTCCCTTCAAGCGGAACCAGTTCGGCGGCGACTTTGGCGGGCCCATCGTGAAAGGAAAGACATATTTCTTCCTGAGCTATGAAGGGCTGCGCCATCGCCAGGGCCTAACCACCACCAGCACCGTCTGGACGGATGCCCAGCGGGCCGACATTCTCGCGGGCGGCAGTCCCATTGCGGCTTCCATCCTGAATCTGGTTCCACATGCCAACTCCGGCAGCAATTTTGTAGGATCGGCCACGGCACCGGTAAATATCGACCAGGGAACCGCAGATATTCGGCACGTGTTTAATGATCGCGACACATTGCACGGATACTATGTGTATCAGAATGATTTTCGCGGCGAGCCAACGCAGGGTGCGAATATTCCCGGTTTCGGCGATACGCGCGCTGGCCACAGACAGGTTTTGACGGTGAATGAGACGCACGTCTTCAATCAATCGCTCGTCAACGAAGCCCGTCTCGGTGCCAACCGTATTTTGATCAACTTTGTTCCGCAAAATGCCACTGATCCCAGTAGCCTCGGCTTGGCGGGTCTACTTGGTCCGAACCAGCAATTCCTGCCCACCATCGCCTTCGGCGATATCGGCCTGACCTTCGGGGATGAACGCCAATTTCCGCAAGGACGGGGTGACACCACTTTCGTGGCGGCTGATACCATCAGCTATGTTCACGGCCGGCACTCTTTCAAGTTCGGAACCGAGTTCCGCGATTTCCGCAATGACAATTTCAACAACGATCCGGGACAGCTCGTTTTTAATTGCTCGCTTAACCTGGCCGCCGCCACCACCACCTGCCCCGGCGCTACCCCGGCCGCCAGAAACACTTTCGCTCAAGGAATCGTAAGTACGGCGGCCCGCACGTTGGGCAACGTTGCCAACCGCATCAACCAGAACGCGCTTGATTTCTTCGGGCAGGACTCACTTAAGCTCACTTCCTACCTGACCGTTGAGTTAGGACTTCGTTTCTCCTGGAACGCAACACCCACCGAAGCACAGGATCGCTTCAACGTGCTGAACCTGTCTCCCGGTGCGGGTAGCACCATCGTCGGCGTTTCACAGCCTTACGGCCAGAACAATCACTTCCAGCCGCGCCTCGGTTTTGCCTGGGACCTCTTCCACAACGGCAACACTATTCTGCGCGGCGGCTACGCCTATCAGGTGGACCAACCGATTACGGGAATTGTGACTGGCTTAACTTCCAACCCATTGCTGGCCTTGCCGATCAGCGTCGGCGCGAAGACGTCTTTTGGAAGCCTGGGCGCGAACTTTGATCCCACGAATGCCGCTAATATCTCTCCATTGGTTGTAAATCCGGATTTCCAGAATGCTGATGTGCAGTCCTGGAACCTAAATATCCAGCAGCAAGTCGGACGCAATACCGGCTTCATGATCGGATATTTCGGGACCAAGGGAACGCATTTGGAAATCGATCGCAATATCAACCAGTTTGGGACGCTGGGTGTGGCGAGTTCGCGGCCATTCCAGTCGATCTCCACCACCAGCCCGATCCTGCCCAGCACCGCTACTCACGTTGTGACGCTGGCCAACAGCATCACCGAGCGTGACAGCAATTCCAACTCCAACTACAACGCCCTGTGGGTCACCGCCAACCAGCATGTGACGCACGGGCTGCAGTTCAACGCTTCCTATACCTGGTCACACTCTATTGATGAGGCTTCGCGCAACAACAACGGTATCGTGGTCCAGGACAGCAGCGACATCTTCACCAGCCGCGGCAACTCCGATTTCGACGCCCGCCATCGCTTTGTGGCCAACGCTATCTATGATTTGCCTTTCACAGGGAATCGCGTGGTAAGCGGCTGGTCTGTGGCGCCGATCGTGAGCTTCCAGAGCGGCAATCCGTTCAACATTATCGTCAACAACACAGCGGTTACCGGCTCTGGCGGCCTGCGTCCGAACCTGACCGGGACGCCAATCATCACTGGCAACCCGTTATCTCCTACGGGATGGTTCGCCAATCCCAGCGTCTTCGTCGCCCCGGGTAACGCCTTTGGGAACGTCGGACGCAATTCGTTCGTTGGACCGGGGTTTGAGGACGTTGACCTAGCTTTGATCAAGAACACGAAAATCTCGGAGCGATTCAATCTCCAGCTCCGTGCCGATGCTTTTGATCTACTCAACCACCCCAACTACGGACAGCCTAACGGAACCGTCGGGGCGAACCTGGGCAAGATCACCTCAACTCGTTTCCCAACCGGCGACTCCGGATCGTCACGGCAGTTACAGTTGGCTATGAAGCTTAAGTTCTAAGCTCCGTCGAGAACAATTAAGCGCACCGGTTTTCGCCGGTGCGTTTTTTTTGGTATGAGCCGTAAGCGGTGAGATAAGGTCCTAAACATGCGCGATTGTTCGCATGGCAGGGCTGTGAGGCCGTGCCGAGCCGCCTGCATCAGACGTTGGAATAGGTCAATTGAAGGAAAGATACTTCGCTGTACTCAGGATTTTTGGCGTCTTACGCCTGCTATGCGCCTCAAGTTTGTCGCGAAGCGACAAAAAAAGCCCTCGCATTTCTGCGAGGGCTAAAGTTAGAAGCTACAGCCTACAAATTACATTCCGGGATAGCCGCCGTGCTCGCCGCCGCCGGCCGGAGCTTTCTTGTCTTCCGGAACATCGGAGACCAGAGCTTCAGTGGTCAGCATCAGAGCAGCGATGGAAGCCGCGTTCTGCAGGGCAGTGCGGGTCACCTTGGTAGGATCAATAACGCCGGCTTTAACCAGGTCCTCAAACTTGTCAGTCTGAGCGTTGTAGCCATAGTTATTGTCTTTTGAGTCGCGGATCTTGCCCACAACGATTGCACCTTCTTCGCCGGAGTTGGCGACGATCTGGCGCAAAGGCTCTTCCAGGGCGCGACGCACGATTTCCGCGCCGGTTTCCTCATCGTCATTCTTGAACTTGAGTTCATCCAGGGCAGACTGGCAACGGACCAGCGCAACGCCGCCGCCCGGGACAATGCCTTCTTCCACGGCAGCGCGGGTTGCGTGCATTGCGTCTTCCACGCGGGCTTTCTTTTCCTTCATTTCGGTTTCAGTCGCGGCGCCCACTTTGATTACGGCAACGCCACCCACCAGTTTCGCCAACCGCTCTTGCAGCTTCTCGCGGTCATAGTCGCTAGTCGCTTTTTCTGACTGCGCACGGATTTCGCGCACGCGGCCTTCAATCTCACCGCCTTTGCCTTTGCCTTCCACGATAGTGCAGTTGTCTTTGTCCACCGTGATTTTCTTGGCGCGGCCCAGATCAGCCAGCTCAATGCTTTCCATCTTGATCCCGAGATCTTCGGTGATGGCTTTCCCGCCGGTCAGGATCGCGATGTCCTGCAACATGGCCTTGCGGCGATCGCCGAAACCAGGTGCTTTCACAGCGCAAACCTGCAGCGTGCCACGCAGCTTGTTCACCACCAGGGTCGCCAGCGCTTCGCCATCAACGTCTTCAGCGATGATGAGCAGCGGACGGCCAGCCTTGGCTACCTGTTCCAGAATCGGGAGCAGGTCCTTCATGGTGCTGATCTTCTTTTCATTGATGAGGATAAGCGCGTCGTCCAGAATGGCTTCCATGCGCTCGGGGTCGGTCACGAAGTAAGGTGAGAGATAGCCGCGATCAAACTGCATGCCTTCCACCACTTCCAGGCTGGTTTCCATGGTGCGGGACTCTTCCACTGTGATCACGCCATCTTTGCCGACTTTCTTCATGGCTTCGGCAATAATGCGGCCAATGGTTTCGTCGTTGTTGGCGGAAATGGTGCCAACCTGGGCAATCATGTCGCCGCTGACGGGCTTGGAAAAGCTATCCAGGAAGCCCTTGCTGCGCTCGCCGTCTTTGTTCATAACGCCGCAAATGGTGTTTACAGCGCGCTCAATGCCGCGCTTCAGGGCCATGGGATTCGCGCCGGCAGCCACAGTCTTTACGCCATCGCGATAGATGGCCTGTGCCAGAACGGTTGCGGTGGTGGTGCCATCGCCGGCCACGTCGCTGGTCTTGCTGGCAACTTCACGCACCATCTGTGCGCCCATGTTTTCCAGGTTGTCGCCCAGTTCAATTTCCTTGGCCACGGTCACGCCGTCTTTGGTGATAACGGGGGAACCGAACTTTTTGTTGATGACGACGTTGCGGCCGCGGGGGCCGAGCGTCACTTTCACTGCATCTGCCAGTACATTCACTCCGCGCAGGATCGCCTGGCGGGATTCTTCACCGTGCACAATAATTTTTGGCATTGTTGCAATCTCCTATCAAGATTCGTTGCGGAATTTCCGCGAGAATGTTTCGAGTTAATGACTTCAAAAATCTTTGCGAGTTGGCCTTTATGCGTCAGCCTGAATCAACAGGCTAAGAGCTAATGGCCAATAGCTGTTTGTCTACCGTCTTGCGGCGCCGGCCTTTTCAGGCTTCTCTACGCTCTTGCTCGATCCGCTCAGGATTCCGAGGATCTCGTCTTCCTTCATGATCAGCAGCTCTTCGCCGTCAATCTTGATTTCCGATCCGGAATACTTGCCGAATAGAACGCGGTCGCCTTCTTTTACTGCCAGGGGAACGGTCTGGCCTTTTTCAAACTTTCCTGTTCCAGCGGCGATAACGACGCCTTCCTGGGGTTTCTCTTTTGCGGTGTCGGGGATGATGATGCCACCACGAACGGTCTCTGTTTCCTGGATCCGTCGGATGACAACGCGGTCATGTAGCGGGGTCAACTTCTGTGCCATGCGAAATTCTCCTTTCAGAATGTGCTCGAATAATGGGATTTACTAAGGCTGTCTTGCGGCTTGATAAGGAACGTAGCTGCTAGCACTCATTCCTGTCGAGTGCTAATTATGAGGGAAAAGCCGTAGGATTGTCAACAGTAAAAGTTGAGTGACTTACGCTCATGCATGTCGGATTGAGGGGAGAGCGTGCCGTAGAGACGTAGCATGCTACGTCTCTACTTTAGGATCCAGATATCCCGATAAGTGTCTGAAAATAATGTATGTCTATGCTCTGGCCGGGTCTGCCTTCTCGACGTTGACACCCAGCTCGCTAAAGGCTTTTTGCGCCTTCTTGGGATCAAATTTACCATCGCGGGCC
>DASXJO010000969.1:0-6114 GCA_036497385.1 Candidatus Angelobacter sp.
CCGCAGTTTGAAGGTACTGACATGCTGTTCATTGATCCGGTGGAATGTATTGATTGCGGCGCGTGCGTTCCGGTGTGTCCGGTGTCCGCGATTTTTGCCCTGGACGACCTGCCGGAAAAATGGAAAGAATACGCGGACAAGAACGCCAAGTATTTTGGCCGGTAATCGACGAAATAAGTTTTCAAACGCGCGGCTGCCTAAGCTGCGCGTTTTTGTTTGCTGGGACTTGACCACAGAGGAGCACAGACTGGAAGTTCATGAAAGAGCTTCAAAAACGCTGAAACACAGCACTCAGAAAAACCTCTGTGTACCTCTGTGGTAAAGGTTTTTAATGCCTCGCCAATCTGAAGCCCTGATTCTGCGCACGTATCCGTTTCATGAAGCGGACCTGCTGGTGACGTTCTTTACGCGCGCGGAAGGGAAGATCAGGGGCGTGGCCAAGGCGGCCAAGCGGTCTAAACGGCGCTTTGGCGGCGCGCTGGAGCCGCTGACCCATGTTACCGCGCACTGGGAAGAGAAAGAAAAGCAGGAGCTGGTGCGGCTGGATTCCTGCGACATTATTTCGTCGCCGCTGGCTAATGAGGTAACGTACCCGCGGCTGGTGGCGCTGAGCTACGTGGCAGAAGTGATCGATCAGCTACTGCCCGACCGCGAGCCCAATGACGATATCTTCCGGCTCACGCTGGCAGTGGTTCATCATCTGAAAGCCGATTCCATCTGGATGCCGCTCACGTACTTTGATCTCTGGATTGTGCGGCTTATCGGCCTGTTGCCGGACCTGCACGCCTGCGTGATGTGCGGCGCGGTGCTGAACGGAAGCAAGGCATATTTCCATCCGCTGGCTGACGGACTATTGTGCGTTGACGACAAGCGGCTGGCGAGCACGGAAATTTCAGCCGATTCGCGCGCCCAGGCTGCAGAGATGTTTCGCGCGCCTTTGAACCGCCTGAAAAGCGATCCCTGGACGCGTAGCCGGGGCTCCGATCTTCGTCGCTTTCTGGCCCAGCGCATCGAGCGGCATATTGAGAAAAAACTGGTGACGGCGGCGATGCTGGAGAGGATTTAGCATTCAGCAATCAGCTAGCACCGGGAATTTAACCGCAACGGGCGCAAAGGTCGCAAAGTAAGGGCGTAAACGTCAAAAAAGATTAGGAGTTCAGGAGTCTTGTTCTTCCTTTGCGTTCGTCGCCTCCTCGGCGGCAAAGATCTGGCTGAATGCTGATGGCTGAGTGCTGACGGCTGTTTCTGTTAAATTAAATACTTCGCATGTCTAAAGCCGCAGCCCCTACATATCAGGAACTTATCCTTCGCCTGCAGAATTTCTGGGCGGAGCGCGGCTGCGTGTTGCAACAGCCGTATGACATTGAGGTGGGCGCGGGAACCATGGCGCCGGAAACGTTTCTGCGCGTTTTGGGGCCAAAGCCGTACAAAGTGGCATATGTGCAGCCTTCGCGCCGTCCGGCCGACGGACGTTACGGCGACAACCCAAATCGTCTTTATAAGCACATGCAGCTTCAGGTGATTCTGAAACCTCCGCCGGAAAACGTGCAGGAGCTGTATCTGGAGTCGCTCAAGGCCATTGGCATTGACCTGCGCAAGCACGACATTAAGTTTGAAGAGGACAACTGGGAAGCTCCAACGCTGGCGGCGTGGGGCGTCGGGTGGCAGGTGATGCTGGACGGTTTGGAGATCACGCAGTTTACATATTTCCAGCAGTGCGGCGGGATTGATCTGGATCCCATCTGTGCCGAGCTGACATACGGACTGGAGCGCATCGCGGCATTTCTGCAGGACGTGGACAGTATTTATGACATTGTATGGGCGCGCGATCCACAGACGGGCGCGGTGGTGAAGTATCGCGATGTGCGGTATCAGGATGAGTTGCAGATGTCTGTAAGTAACTTTGAGAAAGCCGATGTGGAGAAGACGTGGAAACACTTTGAGATGTATGAGAGCGAGAGCCAGGCGCTGATCAACCAATTCAACGCGTTGCTCGCCGATAAGAATGCAACTGCGGATGCGAAGATCCGTTTTCCATTGCTGGCTGCGTACGAGCTATGTCTCAAGTGCTCACATCTTTTTAATTTGCTCGACGCGCGAGGCGCGATTTCTGTGACGGAGCGAGTAGGCGTGATCGCCCGTATCCGGCAGCTGGCTGTGGGATTGGCGAAGGCCTACGTGGCGCAGCAGAACGTCGGCGCTCAAGAAGTGAAGCTCCAGAAGGGAGGAGCAGCCTGATGCCCGACTTTCTGCTTGAGATCGGCACGGATGAGATTCCCGCGAGGATGATTCAAGACGCCAGCCAGGAATTGCAGAAGCGCATGGAGGAATTGCTGGCAAAAAATTCGCTTCCGCATCAAGGGATCAAGCGCTCAGAAACTCCGCGTCGGCTGGCGTTATTTGCGTCCGCTATTCCTGCTACTCAGCCGGACGTGCAGGAGCAACTTACCGGACCGGCTACAAAAGTCGCATATAAGGATGGTCAACCGACTCCGGCGGCGCACGCCTTTGCCAAGAAGGCCGGAGTGAATGTTTCGCAGTTGCAGACAGTGACTACGCCCAAGGGCGAGTATCTGACCGCATTGGTCACGAACAAAGGGAAGCCCGCCGCGCAGGTCCTGACAGAACTTCTGCCGAAAGAGATAGCGTCCATTTACTGGCCGAAGAATATGTACTGGCGCGCGGGTAAGCCGGAAAGATTTGTCAGGCCGGTGCGCTGGATTGTGGCATTGCTCGATGGCGAGATTATCCCGCTGGAATTCGCGGGCATTAAGGCAGGGAATCAGTCGCGCGGACATCGCATTCTTGGTCCGGCTCAGGTTGCCATTGCTACACCTTCGCGCTACGCAGAGACAATGCAAGGCGCGCACGTTACGGTGTTAAGCGATGATCGCGAATACAAGATCCGCAAAGCCCTGGACGCAGCGACGAGAACCGTTAAGGACGCACGCTGGCGCGAAGATGCCGAATTGCTGAAGACGGTGGTGAACCTGACGGAATGGCCGTCGGCGATTCTGGGCAGCTTTGATAAGGAATATTTGTCCCTGCCGGAAGAAGTGCTGGTAACGGTGATGCGCGATCACCAGAAGTATTTTGCGGTGGACGATGCTGAGGGTAAGCTGGCGCCACATTTTCTCGCGGTGCTGAATACTGAGGGCGATCCGGATGGGCTGATTCGTCACGGTAACGAGCGGGTGCTGCGCGCAAGATTTAATGACGCCAGGTTCTTCTGGGACACCGACCAGAAGACGCCGCTAGTGAACCGCGTGGAGATGTTGAAGGCGGTAACGTTTCAGAAGGATCTGGGGAGTTACGCGATAAAGTCTGAGCGCACGGCCAAGCTAGCGGAGAAGCTTTGTACGGTGCTAACAAAATCAGGATTGAGGGTCGATGGCAGCGCAGTCCAGCAAGCGGCGCGGCTGGCGAAGACCGATTTGACGGCCGAGCTCGTGAAGGAATTCACTGAGCTGCAGGGCATCGTTGGCGGATTGTATGCGAAAGCGCAGGGCTTGCCGGAGAATGTCGCAACCGCCATCTACGATCAGTACAAACCGGAATCGACCGAAGACTCTGCGCCGCGAACGCTGGAGGGCGCGGTGCTCTCCATCGCCGACAAAGCCGACAGCATTGCAGGGATGTTTGCGCTGGGGCTGGTACCTTCGGGATCGAAGGACCCATTTGCGTTGCGGCGGCAGGCGAACGGAATCGTGAAGACGATTGTCGAGCACAAGCTACCAATTCGATTAGGAACTATAATCACCGGTTCTTTAGAAGGTTACGAAGGTACGGAAGCCGCAAAAAACTTCAAACTGCCCACTCAAACTAAACAGGGAGTGACGATACAAGTTAAGTCAGATGATTACAGCTGGATTGTTCAGAAATACCTCATCATTAAAGTTGTAATTTATGATTTTTTTAAAGAAAGATTGCAATTCTATTTTCGTGACGTTCTAGGGTTTTCGTACGATACAGTCAACGCTGTAATGGGGGCAGAATATGATGACATCATTGATGCTATCGAAAGGTCGGAAGCTGTGATGGAAATTAGGGTTCGTAGCGAATTTGAACCCTTATTTATTGCTTTTAAGAGAGTCAAAAACATCATCTATCAAGCCCATGAAAAAGGTTTCCCTATTGCAGAGCTGCAACCGCAAGAAGAATTCCAAACAGATGCAGAAATTGGAATTTGGAGAGAGTTCCAACGGCTAGCGTCCTCCTATTTGCCGCTTCGGCAAGAGAGGAAATATCTTGACGCTTTCCGTGAGCTAGCCAAAGTCCGAGGGCCTGTCGATAAGTTTTTTGAATCTGTAATGGTTATGGTGGACGACGAAAATTTACGAGCTAAGCGTCTTGGATTGCTCAATTATCTTCTTGAAACATTTAATACGATTGCTGATCTTTCTGAACTAGCTCCCCAAAAAGATCAGAACTCACAAGATTAATGTTGGTAACGTCAGGCGTGCTGCGCAAGGCTGGGAACAGGAGCGGCAATGAACGATTTAGAAGGGCAGTTTCACGAGGAAATGCTCAATATTTACCGTCGTGCCAAATCTGAAGCTGGATACAATGCCAATATTTTCCTGAGAATGGTAGTAGAACGTAGTGGTTTAGAGACAGCAAGATATTTGCTCCACACCGCTGATGTTTCTGAAGGCTATACGGCTCTCTGGGAACGGGGCCGGCTTGATCTCACAGTAGAAGCTGTCATGCTCGATTTAAAATGGCGTTCACTATTTAGTGATGAAGAAAGGCAAACCGCTATTGACCGGTTGCGGAAATATGAATATTCCGGGACTTTACCTTCCGGCTAAAAAGTCGATCCGCGGCACGCAACAGCTCGGGTTGTTGCAAACGCTGGTGAATGAATTTTCCAGCATCGCTGATTTTTCTGAGATTGTTACCGAGAAGAAATAGAAGCGGACAGCAGAATATTTACTGAAGGAACGGAGATAGTGCTAGAGTGGGTTAGTTAAATCGCAGCCGAGGGCGGCTGCGGTCCACAATTGATTTGACTTAAAACGCACAGCCGAGGGCGGCTGTGCCACAGAAGTGATTTGACCCGGCTCGAGGCCGGGTTTTCGCATTTTGGGACTGCGACCCTCTGCCGATGCGTTCAGCTTAGGGATCCGGTGGGACGCGATGGGACGAATTGGGATGTACATAGGGGTAGGGGTACCCCTCCGTCGAAATCGACAGAAGAATTTGGAAAGAAGTTGAGAAGTCCTTTTGTTTCTTGTGGGGTGTAATGGTTCGCAGATTGTCGGGGCATGAAAAACCGCATGAAATCGATGAAGAAATTGGACCAAATGATGAGGTAGTGCGCCAAAAGACGGGAGTCATCGCGACCAGAGTGAAAGCGACAATTGCGAGGAGCAGTGTTTCAAACCGGGACTTTTAAATCTTAGTTTTTCAAATCTTAACAAGGCTGAAACTCGCATGGTTGGCGCAAGGCTAGTAAAATAAAGAGATTACCAACAGCCCGCAAGCAGACAAGTCAGCTTCAGGCTTCAGTTCCAACTTCACTTTTCAATGGAGACAGGCCAAATGAGCGTTATTCCCCTTTCCACACCAGAGTCCGAGACAGCGCAGCAACCACAACAGGGCACCCAATACGTATTCTTCTTTGGCGCCGGCAAGGCTGAAGGCAACGGCAAGATGAAAGAAGAACTTGGCGGGAAGGGCGCAGGCCTGGCCGAGATGACCAATGCCGGGCTGCCTGTGCCTCCGGGCTTTACGATTCAGACTGCGGCGTGCCGTGAGTTTATGAAGACCGGCAAAGTCTCTGACGCGCTGGAGCGGCAGATGAAAGACGCGCTGGCCCGGCTGGAAGAGTTGCAGAAGCAGAAGCTGGGCGCCGGTGAGAATCCGCTGCTGGTGAGCGTGCGCTCGGGCGCAAAATTCTCCATGCCCGGAATGATGGATACGATCCTGAACCTGGGCCTGAATGATGAAAGCGTGAAAGCGCTGGCGCGCAAGAGCGGCAATGAGCGTTTTGCTTACGACTCTTATCGCCGGTTGATCCAGATGTACGGCAACGTGGTTCTGGATATCCCAAAGGCCGAATTTGAAGAAGTGTTTGACGGACAAAAGCACAAGCGCGGCGTGAAGATGGAT
>DASXJO010000970.1:0-1512 GCA_036497385.1 Candidatus Angelobacter sp.
GGGCATCAAACCCGCAGCGATGATCGGCCATAGCCTGGGTGAGTATGTGGCAGCCACGCTCGCCGGAGTCCTTGAACTAGACGATGCTCTGCTGCTGGTCGCGGAACGGGCCCGCCGAACCGAGAATCTGGAACCAGGTGCCATGCTCGCCGTCCCTGCCCGCGAAGACGAAATCTCTCCTTATATAAAGGATGGAATCTCTCTTGCGGCGGTAAATGGACCGGAACTCTGTATCCTCGCTGGCCCAACTTCCGAGATAGAAAGCCTTTACCAGCAAATTGCATTCCTGAACCCCATCCGGCTCGACGCCAGCCATGCCTTCCACTCACGTCTGGTTGAGCCTCTCATGGAGCCGCTGAGCAGAACTGCTTCTCGAATGAGGTTGAATCGGCCGAGCATTCCATATCTTTCCAACGTTACTGGCGTCTGGATGAGCGCTCAGGATGCGACGGATCCCGGCTATTGGGCACGCCACGTGCGAAGCACGGTCCGATTTAATGACAGCCTGCAAGAAGCGCTGAAAAAACCGAACAGCATTCTGCTGGAAGTAGGTCCTGGCAAGGTGCTTAGCGAATTGGCGCGCAGGACTTATCCGGAGATCGTGGCTTTTGCGTCCATGGCCGGCGAGTCGTGTGGACGCGCACTGGCGCAGACCGTTGGCAGATTGTGGTGTGAAGGTATTGCGATTGATTGGCAAAAGTACTACGGGACAGAAGATCGGCAACGCATTCCTCTGCCCACATATCCTTTTGAGCGCCAGCGTTATTGGGTCAGCACAGGGGAGCGATCTGAAGCCGCCGAGTCAGGCGATCCGCTTGCGGTGAAAGCCTCTCCTGAGAAATGGCTCTACGCGACAAACTGGAAACGAACGAATCCACTGCCCCGGCTGGAATTTCGCACAAACTCCAACACGGGCAGTTGGCTGGTTTTCTCTGAAGCTGACGCCATCGGAGCGGAGCTTGTGTCGAGGCTTCGCCAGTCTGGCCAGACGGTATGTGAAGTGCGGCAAGGCACAGCCTTCCAACAGAAGGGATCGGACTCTTTCACGCTGAATGCCGGTAATCCGGAAGACTATCAACAGCTGCTGCAATCGATAGGCGAGCATTTTCCGCAGCGAATCATTTATGCGTGGGATTTCCGCCACGATGCTGAAATCTCTGTAGCCGCAGGTCTTGATAGTTTGATTTATCTCGCTCAGGCAGTAGCCTCGTCTGAAAAAGCTGCTTCCGTTCGCATGGCAGTGATCACCTCAAGCTTGCACCGGGTCCTCGATGAAGAACTAAGTCCCGACCACGAAGCAGCCAAGCTTGGAATTGTTCATGTGCTGCCTAAAGAAGCGCCGGCCATCAAATGCCAAAACATTGATCTAGACCAAAAACAGACGGATCTTAGCAGGCTGGCGGAGCATGTGCTTGCTGAGTTCGCAAGCGAAACTGCAGATACGATTGTTGCTTATCGTCACGGACACCGCTGGCTGCCAATTGTCGAGCAGACGCCATCAGTTTCTGTCCG
>DASXJO010000971.1:0-3923 GCA_036497385.1 Candidatus Angelobacter sp.
AAAGACGCTCAAGACTTGGAAGGCAAACTGAACGATCCGGGTTTCACTCCCGCTGGGTATGCAATTACCCACCTTGTTTTCAACTCCGCCAGGGCGGAATATCTTGTCATTCTGGAAGATGAAGGCAACGGCGGACGCTGACGCCCTGCGCCGGACCTGAAAGAGTCACTTGAAGCTCCTTGACTCATCCTCTGCCCGCGAACCCGGCCTCGACCTCATGCGCGCCATCGCCATCCTCTGGGTGATGCTATGGCATATGCATTTTGCCTTGCATCCCGGCATTTGGAGCGGCCCGGGGCGTTACGGCTGGATGGGCGTTGATCTTTTCTTTGTCCTGAGCGGATATCTGATTGGCTCGCAACTTCTTCGTCCCTATACTCGTGGCGGCCGGCCTTCGATTGGCGGCTTTTATATGCGACGTGCCTTCCGCGTTCTGCCGGCTTACCTGACGGTTCTGCTTTTCTACTTCGCCATCCCCGGATTCCGTGAAGCTCCCGGCCTCTCGCCCGCATGGCAGTTTCTTACCTTCACCGAAAACTTCCGCATCGACTATCTGCACGACCAGGCCTTTTCCCACGTCTGGTCGCTGTGCGTTGAAGAACATTTTTATCTGGTACTGCCTGTATTGATCTTGCTGATGATGCGCAGGCCAAACTTCGGCAAGGCTTTGGTCATGGTTCTGGGAATTCTCTGCTTCGGCACC
Source organism: Candidatus Angelobacter sp. (assembly GCA_036497385.1). GTDB lineage: Bacteria > Acidobacteriota > Terriglobia > Terriglobales > Acidobacteriaceae > Angelobacter. Next base: position 704 of record DASXJO010000971.1, read on the forward strand.
GGCATTAGGGCTTACATCTATCTCCATCAGATAGCAATCTTCCCGCGTGATGACGATGCGTTTGCACTGGCCTACGTGGAAAGAATCTATTACCCCACGCACACCCGCCTCGACGGTTTGCTCGTCGGTGTGACCCTGGCCACTATCAAGACCTTCCGTCCCTCATGGTGGCAGCGTGCCATGTCGCACGGCTATCTTTTGCTCGTGGGCGGACTCGCGCTCTGCGCCGGAGCCGTGTGGCTGTTCAATGATCGGCTGTCATTTCCCGCATCTGTTGTCGGCTTCCCATTGCTGGCGGTCGGCCTTGGTCTGCTGATCGCTTCCAGCATCGCTCCATCCAGCCCGCTCTCCAGAGTCCGCGGATTCGGACTGATCGCGGCCCTTGCTTACAGCGCCTATCTTACGCACAAAGAGATCATTCATTTTCTACGCTCGCACTCGCCGAGGCTTGTGGAAGGCCGCGGGTGGCTTGCGCTGGTCGCTTACTTCGGGTTCAGCTTTCTGGCTGCGTTTGTTCTGTACATGGCCGTCGAGCGGCCATTCCTCGGTCTGCGGGAGCGCATTTCCTCCCATGCGGCCAAAGCAGCCCACGTGGCCGCTACAAGCTAACCCTAAGTCCTTCTCAGTTCGTCATCCTGACGGTCGTTAAGCGAGCGAGCGCATTCTTCAGCGCGCGAGTAGGCCGGAAGGACCTTATGTTTCCGTCGTTTCGACCGTCTACGTTATTCATAGAACCGCTTTAAACCCCATTTGCCAACCCTTCTATCTTCCTGTAAAATTTACCTTTAACCACAAGACCTGAAGCCCATAAAGCCCTTCTGCGTCAGATATCTGGAGTCAATCAAATGGCACAAGTTTGCGACATCTGCGGCAAAGGCCCGCAATTTGGAAACAAGATCAGCCACGCTCACAACGTGAGCCGCCGCCGCTGGAACGTGAACCTGCGTCCCGTGCGCGCCCGCGTGAATGGCGCCAACAAGCGCGTCCGCGTCTGCACCACCTGCCTCAAGTCCGGCAAGGTCGTAAAAGCGTCAGTCAGCAGCAAGACAGCTTAGACAAGAGCTCTAACAGCATCTAAAATCCAAAAGGCCTCCCGCGAAACGGAAGGCCTTTTTCATGCGCAGATCAACGCCCATCCAGTCCATCTCGGGCGATAAAGTTCAGCCCTTACATGCACAGACTGACTGCCGAGTGCTGAATGCTGACTACTTCTTCAGAACCGCAGCACAATTCCGCCGCCGGCCAGGATGTTGTGATGATGCAATCCGGTCTCTGTAAGAAAGCCGCTGTTGAAGGTTGGGACTCCGGTAACAAAGTCGCGTACCTCGGCGCGGAAGCCCAGCAGGGGCAGGCCGGTCTTAAAGTCGAGCCCGCCGCCGAATTGCAGCGCTCCCTTATTTTCCGTTGTGCCGGCGGTATTCAGGGAGTAACGCGCCCACCCGCCTCCAACGCTCACCCACGGTGAAATCGGCGCAATGGGGGCAATTTTAACCCTCAATCCCGGAGTGATAAACAACGTCCCAATGTGATCAATTGCTGTCGATACTCCGGCGACCGTCAAGGGAGTTGAAGGAATTCCCGCCACCGGCAGCTCCGCATGCAGAGAAACCAGGTGCGCGTTCAGTAGGCGGACTCCCAAAGCGCCTTCCAGGAAGATATGGTGGTCGGTATGGATGGTCGTGGGGAGAGTCAAGACCGTACCGTTCGTATCGGAAACAAACGATCCACCCACCACAAATGCTGCATCGGCTTTTTGCGCCACGGCAAGCGTGGACGCACATAATAGTGCTATCAAAATAGAAAAGCGCTTCATTAGGAAGCTCCTTTTGCTGGATTCAAGTTTTTAGTTGGTTCTGACATCCTGAGATGCAGAATTGCTGGTTCGCGGAACAGAAAATTGCTCTCTCCAGGAACCATTCCGGTAACCAAAGGCCAAGTCCTAAGGGTCTCGAACCCTGCAATATTCGCGAATATCCAGCAGACCCGCGAAGGTCCACGATTCCGCTCCGGTCCGCGCGCCCCGTCAAAAATGAAGCGTAATTCCACCGCCCACAAACAAATTGTTCAAATGATTGTTGGTAAGCGTGGAGAATGAGGGCGCTCCTGCGATAAAGTCACGCGTTTCGATGCGAAAGCCCAGGAGCGGCAGGCGCGTTTTGAAGTCCAGCCCGCCGCCCACATGGAAAGCGCCATGATTGTCTGACGTTGAGCCCTCCTTGAAGCGGCCCAGTCCGCCGCCCGCGCTCACAAACGGAGAGACGCCCGATGATGGCAGAAATTTCAGTCGCAGCGATGGCGTGAAAAAGAACGTCGAAAAATTCGACCCCAGAAACTCGGATTTCCGCGTCGGGGAAAACATAAACGGCAGTTCCAGATGAAGCGAAACCACTCTGAAGTTTGCCAGCCGATGAGCATAGGCGCCCTCAACCGAAAGGCCCGGATCCACCGAGCGGCTGACAATCCCCACGGAACAAGTGAGAATAGCCTCGCATTGCGCGGGCCCCTCCGCGCCTGGCGAGAAGGTCCCACCAAAACTTACTGCTACATCATTGGATTGGGCAAATGAGGCACTTGCTATGAGAAGAAAAACCAGCAGAACAGCAAAACGACTTCTAGCCATCGTTGCTCCTTGCGGATTCGTTTTACGCCAGCGCGATCACGTCAATCTCCACCGAGACGTCTTTCGGCAGGCGGGCTACTTCCACCGTGGAACGTGCCGGCGGCGCGTTCTTGCAGGTTTTTCCGTACACCTCATTCATTTGTCCGAACTCTGACATGCTTTTCAAAAACACCGTGGTTTTGACCACTTTTTCCCAACTGCTGCCGGCCGCCTGCAGGATTGCGCTCAGGTTCTTCAGCACCTGCTCCGTCTGTGCTTCAATGCCGCCTTCAATAAGATTTCCCGTCGCGGGATCAATGGGAATCTGCCCGGAGATAAAAAGAAATCCGTTGGCCTTGATCGCCTGCGAATACGGTCCGATAGCTTTCGGCGCATTGGGAGTTGAAACCACATCTCGGGTAAAGCCGCTCATGAAAACCCTCCGTTGATCTGCAATGTAGCAGAATATCAGACATGGCTCTTTCCGAAGTTCCGAGCGCAGCGAGGAATCCCTATAGCAACGAAGCACTATAAGACTCGCAATGAAATTACAAAATTAATTTGCGTGCATTCGCGAAATTCGCGGCTGAAAAAATAGGCTTTTGGTCGGAATAGCGATCC
>DASXJO010000972.1:0-1559 GCA_036497385.1 Candidatus Angelobacter sp.
CAAAAACGGTTTACCGACAGAAAAATAACTTAACCACAGAGGGCACAAAGAAACACAGAGAACCAAAAGCTTTGATTCTACTCGGTGCTTCTCTGTGAGCTCTGTGGTTAAGGCTCTTGATTTTCTAAAACATATTCCACAGGAACTGGTTGTAAACGTCGTGATGGTACTGCACTTCCGGCGCTTTCACGAATGTTCCCAGCAGTCGTGGGCAACGATCGGCTGAAGCCTGCTCCAGGTCGGCGTAACGTGATTTTACGTCTTCACCGCCCATCAGCTTGCCAGTCCACTGGGACGCGCGAAAGTTTTCCATCGCGGTATAAATGTTATCCGGCAGGTAACGCTCGGCCTGGCGCAGATTTTTGATCTTGGATGTCTCACCGGCGATTCCAGTCTTGAAAACGGCCATCATCACCATATAAGGATTGGCATCGGGCGCGACGGAACGCACCTCAACGCGCATACTCTTTTCGTTTCCGATTGGGATGCGCACCATGGATCCGCGATCCACGGCTGAAGCCTTGATCTGGTTCGGAGCTTCAAAGTGCGGATCAAGCCGGCGATAAGCATTTACGCTGGCATTGAGCATCAGGCAGATATCGTTGCCATGCGTCAGAATTCGGTCGACGAACGCCCAGCCTAGCTTGCTCAACTTTTCCTCGCCCTTGGGATCCCAGAACAGGTTCTTTCCATCTTTGCTGATGGAAACGTTGGTGTGCATGCCGTTACCGTTGACGCCGACCACCGGCTTGGGCAGGAATGACGCTGTCAGTCCCATCCGGGTGGCAACCTGACGGCAGATCAGTTTATAAAGCTGGATCTGATCGGCGGCCGCCACAACTTCACCATAGCTGTAATTGATTTCAAATTGTGAGGGCGCGACTTCAGGGTGATCTTTCTCATTCTGGAAGCCCATGGCGCGTTGGACTTCGGCCGTGGTGTCAATGAACGTGCGCAGCGGGTCGCCGGGCAACGAGTGGTAATAGCCGCCGGTATTCACGTATTCGAATTGGTTGGTTTCGTGGTAGCGACGCTCCGCGTCAGCGCCCTGAAAAAGGAAGCCTTCAATTTCATTGGCGGCATTGAGCGTATAGCCCTCTTTCTGGTGCATTTCTGCGGCAAAAACTTTCAGGTTGCCCCGGATGTCAGCGCTGTAAGGCGTGCCGCCTTTATCAATGACATCGCCAAAGACCAGTACTTTGCCAGAGCCGAAGATATCTGAAGGCGCCCAGTAAAAAGAGCTCCAGTCCAGACCTAAACGAAGGTCGCTTTCACGCTGCGCGGTGAAGCCGCGAATCGAGGACCCATCAAAAGTCAGATTGTCCCAGCTCTTGAGCAGAAATTTTTTATCGTAGTCCAGCATGTGCAGGCGGCCTTCAAGATCGCTAAAAAGGACTGTGACCGCCTTAATGCGCTTTTCGTCCGTCAGGTATTTCAGCCGGTCTTCCTGGATTTTGTGCATGGCAACGCGGTTTCTGCGCTGCTCCTTGGCCTGCAAGTTCATGTCTTCCAGTTCGTCATACGAGAGGGCAAGAAAATTGCGCAGTTCGTTTGCCATG
>DASXJO010000973.1:0-1567 GCA_036497385.1 Candidatus Angelobacter sp.
GCCTGTTTTCGGGTGAACTTCCACTGAATGGTGATCCGATCCCGATTTACGCGCCGATTCCAGGCGTTGGTTTGATGGCGCAGTTGGCCAAGATTCTCGATCCTGCGCCTTCCCAGGCACTGGCGGCCGAAAAGACTGATCTCTACCTCGGCCTGATTCAGCCAGCTTCCATGCGTGGGCGTGTAGTGCACTGTAAAGCGATTCCACAACCACCCACCAAGCTCTTCCCCAAAGCGGTCAGTCAACGCCTTACGGGTGTGGGTGCTCAGGTTGTCGACGACCAGATGAATGGTATCTGCGGCCGAATAATGCGCGGCGATCTCCAGGATGAAGTCGGCAAACTCGGGCGATGAGCGTGTGGGTGTGACTTTGGTGAAATGAACTCCTGCCTTGGGTTCGATACCGCAGAAGACATTTGCCGTTCCACAGCGCTTGTACTCGTAATCTCTTCGGGCCACCTTGCCGGGCTGCATGGGCATCACAGGCCGCGTATCCTTATGCAGAACCACCGGCTTTTCGTCGACGCAAACCACCGGTTCGCTTTTCGATAGGGGTCTTTCGTAGATCTTGAGCACGTCCTCCATCTTGGCGATGTACTCCTCGTCCAGCTTGCCCACGCACCACATTTTTTTCCCGCCACGGCTTGAGGTCGTGGCTTTCCAGCAACACCCGAATGGTCTCTCGACCTACATTCGGGACTAGTTTGCGTTTAACCACCTCCTCTGTGAGCAGTCGCACTGTCCAACGTGCCCGGCCTTCTGGGGGCGGCGAGCAAACCACTGCGACTATCCGTTGTTGCTGTTGCTGGTCCAGGGCCGGCGTTTTGCCCGGTCGAGCGGCATCGAATAGCGCCCGCTCGATTCCTCCTTGCTGATAGCGCTTGCCGATCTGCCACACGGCCTTGGCGGAGAGCATCAGGTTGGCGCCCACCGCCGGCGTGGACTGCCCCTGATCCATCTGAAGCAGCGCCAAAGCGCGTATGACCGTGCGCACCGATTGCAAGCCCCCGCCCAGCAACTGCTCTATTTGCTGCCGATCTTTCGGAGTTAGCTTGATCTCAAGTCGCTTGCCTCTGCCCATGCTTCAGCTATACAGCCACACAAGACGCTCAACAAGTATCAACATTGATTACCTATCCATGCGGTCATACTACTAGTTAGAATCACCACTCTCAAGGCCGAGTGCTCAGCATCCGATTACAGAGCTCAGACAGCGACGAACTTCTCTTTTTGAATCCGGCAAAATCGTCAATTGACGCCAAATCGCCAACTCGCGTTTCCAGACCGCGCCCCGCTGGAAACGTGATTTGGGCTGAAGTCGGCAGTTGACGGTCGCACCGGTTGGATCGCTGGACATTGGCCGGTCGGGTAGATGATCACTTTGGGATTCACCCGGAGCACATAACTTAGCCCTCCCATGTAATCCACGTGTTCAATCGGCGATAACTGGCTGAGGCAATCCTCTCCGGCTTGCAAGCAGGAGCAGGGCGAGCCAGTTCATGATCCCCAGCCCGGCGTCTGTGGCCAGCGAAGCCCACGCCGCACCCAGCCAGGAATATCGGGGCACG
>DASXJO010000974.1:0-2172 GCA_036497385.1 Candidatus Angelobacter sp.
CTACTACTTTCACGAGGATGATCCACAATCCGCATTCGCCGGCTCGCTTCCACTCGCCATGGACATTGCTAATCGGGCTAACCGGCCCGAGTCCGGAGCACCCGTAAGGGTCACAGGCATCGTGCTTCAGGGGGCCATTCACGACCTATTGGCGCTTCTTGGCGCATGGTTCCTGGATATGCCCAATGAAACTGACGACCAGAAGCTTATGCATCGCTTTGCAGAGGACCACTTCCGCAGCGAGCTGCATAGCGCCTGACAACTTGAACCATGGCCGCAGCATCATTTCAGAGTACATAGCCGGGTTCTCCGGCCGCACGTGCCCGAATCTGCAGAGCAACAGAATGTAGCTGAAAGGTGTCACCGGTTGCCCATGCAAGAAGTGTTTTACAAAAAGAGAAAAGCAGGAACATCCGTCCAATTTTGCTGGCTCTTTGCAGCCACGGCACTGATGGCGTGTGTTCTAACTGGGTGCGGAAAATCCAATAGTCACGCGGCCGGAACGCAACCGCCAGCAACGGAGTCCAGCTACTCCGCCCCGGTGTATGCAGGAAAAATGGAGCCGGACGACGGTCAATGGGTCCGCCCCGCCAAAGACTACGCCTCCACTCGCTATAGTTCTCTAGATCAAATCAATATCAATAACGCGAAGCAACTAAGAGTTGCATGGACGTTTTCCACCGGCATGGACCGAGGCCATGAAGCTGCGCCGCTGTATGTAAACGGAACGCTCTATGTGATCACGCCGTGGCCCAATACCTTGTTCGCGCTGGATGCAAAATCAGGCGCGCTCAAATGGCAGTACAACCCCAATCCTTCACCTTCCGCCAAGGGAGTGGCTTGCTGCGACTGGGTCAATCGTGGCGGCTCTTATGCATTTGGAAATATCTACTACAACACGCTCGATGGTTTCACCGTCGCGGTGAATGCCACAACCGGAAAGGAAGTTTATAAGACGAAGCTGGGCGACATCACTAAGGGCGAAACCATCACCATGGCGCCGCTCGTAGTAAAAGACAAAGTACTGGTGGGCAATAGCGGGGGCGAGTTTGGAGTTCGAGGTTGGCTGACCGCGGTGGACGCACACAGCGGCAAGGTCGCGTGGCGCGCTTACAGCACAGGTCCGGACAAAGAAGTGCTTATCGGCCCTCGCTTTAAACCATTCTATGCTTCGGACAAAGGACAAGATTTGGGAGTGAAGACCTGGCCGCCTGACGCATGGAAGATTGGCGGAGGCACGGTCTGGGGATGGATTTCCTACGATCCCGAAACCAATTTGATTTTTTACGGTACTGCAAACCCAGGGCCATGGAATGCCGATGAGCGTCCGGGTGACAACAAGTGGACAGCAGGCATTTTTGCCCGCGATGCAGATACCGGGGAGGCAGTCTGGTATTACCAGTACAGCCAGCACGATCTCTTTGATTATGACGGAGTCAATGAAAACCTGCTGCTTGAATTGCCGATCAACGGGCAGCAGCGCAAAGTAATTGTTCATCCGGACCGCAATGGCTATGTTTACGTGTTAGACCGCGCAACCGGGCAGCCGCTTTCCGCGAGCCCTTTTGCCTATGTGAACACCAGCAAGGGCGTGGACCTGAAAACCGGATTACTGCAATACAACGATGAAAAACGGCCCAGGTTTGGATCGGTGACACGAGAAATATGTCCAACTGCTCCGGGCGCCAAAGATTGGCAGCCCTCCGCGTTCTCGCCCAAAACAGGCCTGCTGTACATGCCGCATAACAATCTTTGTATGGATGAAGAGGATGTTTCGGTCAGCTATATCGCGGGAACTCCATACGTAGGTGCGAATGTAAAGATGTTTGCCGGGCCGGGAGGCCACGGCGGAGAATTCACGGCTTGGGATCCGGTCAATGGCAAAGCCGTTTGGAAGATCAAGGACCGTTTCCCCGTGTGGAGCGGCGCGCTGGCCACGGCCGGCGATGTAGTTTTCTTTGGGACCATGGATGGTTACTTCAAGGCCGTGAATGCCAAAACAGGCGAAGAGCTATGGCAGTTCAAAGCAGGCTCGGGAATTATCGGCCAGCCGGTTACGTATAGAGGCCCGGATGGGAAGCAATATGTAGCAATCCTCTCCGGTGTTGGTGGCTGGGCAGGCGCAATCGTTTCCGGAGGACTGGATTCACGCGATCCCACCGCTGCACTCGG
>DASXJO010000975.1:0-1944 GCA_036497385.1 Candidatus Angelobacter sp.
AAGCCTGAGACGCTTCAAGCTGAGGCGATATGAGATGATGCAACCAGGAGGCGAGTGGCTGATTGGTGTCCCCATATAGTTCTGAAGTGGTGCAACAACAATGTCCGCGGTGCGGGCGGGAGCTTCCGTCGGGAGCATTGGAATGTCCGCAATGCCAAACTTTGGTCCATGGCGACCAGATGGAGCAATTGGCGGCCCATGCCAGATCACTGGAAGCGCATGGCGATTTTCAGGAAGCTCGCGAAAAATGGCTGGCGTGCCTTCCGCTTGTGCCCACCCAATCCATGCAGGCGCAGTGGATACGCAACCATGTTCGTGAATTAGAGAGTGGCGCGACTCCCCGGCCAAACGCAGGCCCGCATGAGACGGCTCCCTGGGTAAAACGGCTTGGACCGCTAGGGCCAATCGCTCTGGCGCTGTTGAAATTTAAGTCTCTTTTCAGCTTTGTAGCCTTCTTCGGCTTTTACTGGACACTTTGGGGAGCAAAGTTCGGTATCGGCTTTGCCGTGCTGATTTTGATCCATGAGATGGGCCACTTCATCGATGTTAAGCGCCGAGGGCTGCCGGCAGACATGCCCATGTTCCTGCCCGGGTTTGGAGCTTACGTAAAGTGGAACGCGCTGGGCGTCTCGCTGGAGACACGCTCGGCGGTGAGCCTGGCAGGACCATGTGCAGGCGCGCTTGCGGCGGGCGTTTGCTATTTGTTGTGGCACCAGACTGGCTATGGATTGTGGGCCGCTCTGGCCCGGACAGGAGCATGGTTCAATGCGCTGAATTTGATTCCGCTGTGGATCTTTGATGGCAGCAGCGCCACCAATGCTCTGAGCAAGCTGGAACGCGCCGTGGTGCTGGTTGTGACCGCCGCTCTGGGTTACGCGCTGGGCGAGTGGGTGTTTGCACTGGTGGCGGCGGGAATGGGCATACGTCTTTTTACGCGCGATGCGCCGGAGAAGCCGAGCAATCCGATCACTGCTTATTTTTTAGCCGTAATAACCGCGTTGGCGATGATCCTGTGGCTGGTGCCCGGACAGGGAAGTGGCTTGCGCTAGCAACATTTTCGGCATTGATGTGAAAGAGCGGGTGCTTGAGCCTGACCGCATTGCAGGTTATCTTCAGAGCGGAGGCTTCATGCAAGGGAGCGGCATTCAGTCCGTCCAGATCGTGCTTCTGCTCCTATTGCTTTTTGTTGCCGGCTTTACCGCGCTGGCGCGCAAGTTACGTACTCCTTACCCCATTGTCCTGGTGTTGGCAGGACTTGCGCTCAGCTTTGTGCCGGGGATTCCCCGAATTACTCTGAATCCTGATCTTATCTTTTTTGTAGTGCTGCCGCCTTTGCTTTTTTCTGCCGCCTGGCTTACTTCATGGCGTGATTTTGTCCACAACCTGGTTAGCATTTCATTTCTGGCCTTCGGACTGGTGGGGTTTACCGTACTCGGCGTTGCCGGAACGTCCCACTTGGCATTTCCCGGATTTGACTGGCGGTTAGGAGTGGTTCTGGGAGCGGTAGTAGCGACCACAGACGCGATTGCCGCCACGTCAATCGCAAAGCGGGTTGGCCTGCCGCAAAGAGTGGTTGAAGTGCTGGAAGGTGAAAGCCTGCTCAATGACGCAACCGGACTGTTGGCGCTGGAGTTTGGTTTGGCAATCGTTGTGGCGGGCCAGCAGCCGACGGTAACTTCAGGATTTCTGCGGCTCGCCTATCTGACCGTAGCCGGGATTCTGGTGGGATTGGTAATCGGCGCAATCATTCACTGGGTGGAGCACCACATTGACGATGGCCCGATTGAGATAACTATCAGCCTTATGGTGCCATATGCTGCTTATCTTGCCGCAGAATTTATTCACGCTTCAGGAGTTCTGGCGGTAGTGGCGTGCGGCCTTTATCTGGGGCGGGGAAGCGCGCACTTCTTCTCACCCGGAGTGCGAATCCAAGCCAATGCTGTC
>DASXJO010000976.1:0-3746 GCA_036497385.1 Candidatus Angelobacter sp.
TGGTCGCCGCTCCCTGTGCGGTCCATCCATTGATCCAGCCACAGTGAACGGCCCACATAGTCGCCGCTGCGGTAATAGTTGAGCCATACCTCAATGCCAAGATCTTCAGGGTTCGGCGGCGCATGTTGCGGAATTTTGCCGGGCGGTACAGGCGGTACGGGCGGTTGCGGAGCTTCGCCGGAATCGTCTGGCACTGGACGGATATATTGATAAAGATCGGGGAAAAAACGGTTCAAGAGCTGCCGCAGCGGATTGCCCATGGTAAACAGGCGGATGGGGATTCTGCCCGGGCCGGCCCCGGCGAACGCGTATGAGGTCAGGGAGGGGATTCGATTGTGATTTAAAAAACGCAATAGGTCAGCGCTGATGAGCGAGCCCAGGCTATGCGCCACAATCACGATCCGGTCATAACCTTGTTTGTGAACATAGTGCAGCAAGCTTGTATACCGTTCCACCACCCGCGCCCGAGGCGTGTTGTCGGCAGGCGAGGTGCGGAGGTAATTATCGACATCCAGGACCGTGTCAAGAATCGTGCTGGCTGATTTAAAAATGGCTTTGCCGGCTGTGGCCACAAATACCACTGCGGCGGCAATCACCGGCCCGCTCTTCAATGTCAGGTTCACAATTGATTTCTGAAACAGCCAGATATAGAGATGAAGCATGTAGGAACAACCTGGAGGGTGCAACCAATAGCTTATCGTTGCGGCAGCAAGATAAATTGCCGGCACGCCAAATGCAGCCAGCCAGAAAAAATAAATCGTAGCCGGAAACGCTGAAAATGCTCCGGAGAGCCAGCTACCTAACCGTCGCGAAGCGGCATTCGTCGCCGACAGCGGATGAGTGGCTTCCTGAATGGCCGAAGGCGCGGCAAGAATCAGTAATAACAGGAACCCGATTCCCAGAGATCCCAGAACCAGCGGCAGCCCCATTGGCGCGCTCTGCACCAGCAGCGCCGATACCTGTCGACGGTTCAGCTCTTGGCAGTTTTTTGGATTGCTTTTATAACAGGCACACCACGCTTTAATTCCCGCATCTTTATCTAGATCTCGCTCAACCTTCCAACCGTTTAGCTCCTTGCAGTCTTTCTTGTCGCTTTTATAGCAGTCTTCCCACGCCTTCTCGCTAACATCTTTAGCTAGTATTGACTTAAGATGGTTCAGCTCCTGGCAGTCTTTCTTGTCACTTTTATAGCAATCATTCCACGCCTTATCTCTTTTTTCTTTGCCTAGCATTAAGAGGGCCGGAATTTCCTCGACGCGAATCACGGCACCTTTCAGGAACGCTGGCAACGGAGCTTGCGGCAGTTCTTCTGGCTTGTTTTGATATAGCGCGACCTCATTTCGGGTGTAATAAAACGCTCCACTCCAAATGAACATCGTTAACAGAAGCAACAGGACCGTAGGCACGGCAAGTGCGAAACGCCCGGTACGGAAAGCCGCACGCGCACGCGCCTTCTGTTCAGGATGAGACGTGTTGCGGATGCAAATAAATTCCATGATCCAGGAAAATATTGCCAACACCAGAAGTGCGATCCATAAGCCGCGCAGCACAAGAAACATGTACTGCAACAGTAAAAATCCGGCGGCTGAATAAATTTCCATGATCTTTCCGGGATATTTGACTGCGGCAAACCACAGGCAGCCCACAAACCCCAGGACCACGGCTGCTATGCAGACCAGGCCGAACTCTTTAGCTCCAGCCCTCACTTCATCGTAGTTCTTGAAGATGAAAAAATAGACGATTGCCAGTGCCAGCACCCACCACGTCAAAGCCAGCACGGTCAAAGAAGCCAGATCGCTGTCGGCAAGCAGGCATTGGTACAGGAGGAAAGCGCCCCCGCCTGCCGCCAGGCTGATTGCGGCAAACAGAAGAAAGAAGATCGCGCTATGTCCTTTGCGAGGCCGGACTTTCCAAAGGATCGCCGCAACAATTCCCGCTGCCGCCACCGCAAAAATAATCGCGGCCACGCTGGACGCCTTTTGCGGCAAATCCGCAGGATAGAGCGCCAGTATGATTGGCGCAAAAGCCACTACCGGCAGCAAAACCAAAAAATTAAACAAGCCCAGAGTGAGCACGCGAGTGGCGTAACTATAACTTCTTTGCAGCAGCAGCCAGGGCAAAGAACCGGCGTGCTCCAAAGTTACGTGATCTATCGCCGTTCTGCCCAGGCTGCTGAGATGGATCAGCAACTGGTAAAACGACATGAAAAATCGGATGAACGAATTGTTGCGCTTGGCCAGGTCCGCCCAGTACATCTCATAAATATCCACATCTACAGCTTTGCCATCAGCTCTCTTCCGCGACCCTTGGAGGCGGACCGACTCATATTTGCTGCAGAGCGGATCGCCCTCATAATCGCCAAGTTGGCTCAACGTGAATTCGTCATTCAGGTCAGCCGCTACTCGCCCTTTGTTCCAGTTCCGTAGCCTGAACTTGTCGGCGAAAAAACCACGACGCTCTTCAAACCAGGAATCTGGCTCCGCCTGGTGAGCGGAAAACACTTTTGGCCCAGGAAGGGGCACCTCGATTTTTGTGGCATCAAAACCGGTGTAAGGGCTTCCATGTGCGGGGGCAGTATAAGCATTCAACCCCAGAAGCAGCTCCGCCATAGCTTGGGCAGAGGAGCCCGGCTCGTGCTTGCCGACCCCGTGGACCGCAATTACCGCTACTCGCGCCATTCAGTTCCCCTTCTTTGTGGCAATTCGCATCCGTGCCGCAGCCGGATGCGGCTTTATAGCTCGCCTGCTTCGGCGAACGCCAGAATTTCTAAGGGGGTTTGGGACAAGATTAGAGTTCCTGCAGGATTTGTCAAGGCTTGGGCCGACCACAGGAAAGAATTAAAACGCCAGTGTTCAGTGATGTTGTGTCTCTTGCTGCTCAATGCTCCCAGCGGATTAAGGCTTTTTCCAGGACAACCTGCTCCCAGCAGCCGCTCTCCTACCTATCAATACGTTCCCCTTCTTGAATGAAAGCCAGGATCCCAAGGAGGTCTTCGTGCGTACTATCCCTTCAATACTCTTCACAGGAGTTTTACTACTTCTTGCCGGATGCGGTTCGGTTTCCAACAATATGCATCCGACCCCCACTCCGACTCCAACTCCCATGCCGTCGCCGAGCCCCGTACCCTCGCCGACTCCGCTTCCATCACCCAGCCCCACTCCCGCGGCCACCTCTGATGCATTCCTCTCGACCTGGTTCTTCACCGTTGGAAGAAATCCAGCGCCTCAAGGCAATATCACCGTCGATACCGCCGCCAATGATGGCACCGGCAACGTGCAAGCAAATATGGCGGCAAACAATTCCACTTTCATCCTGCAGTTCTGCCCTTATCCGCAGGGCTTTACCAACTGCGTGAACGTCACTCCAATTACTACCGGCGCAACCAATTTCGCCAATGTAAACTTCACCTTCCCGATGAAGGGAACCTTTTCCGGCGCATTCCAAATGGTTGACGCCAACGGGAACCAGAGTGAGGCCACGGCCACCGGTTCCACCGGAATCAGTTTCAAATCGGCCCTACTGCCCGCCGCCTCGGTTACAGGGGGCATCAATCAGGTCACGGGAAACTCGCCCGGCGTCGGGTCCGCCATGATCTCCGGCACCACCGCGCATGTTACTCTCACCGGCGCGCTTCCTAACCACACGTTCAGCACTGCTGTGTGCAGTCTTTTCTTGCAGACTGCATGCGCGACTCTATCCAATATCACCACCAACTCGCAGGGGAATGCCAGCGCGAACGTGGGCAC
>DASXJO010000977.1:0-2087 GCA_036497385.1 Candidatus Angelobacter sp.
ACTCATACGCATTGGAATCCGAGCCACAGCGAAAAGCTTCGATTCCTGGAATTTATCGTGGGAGAAAAAGGGAAGGCGCGCCCTGTTGGCTCAGCGACGCCACCAACGCCGCCTAAGCCGCCATACTGAGATGAAAGAGGCCAACGGAGACGGCCTTATACGCGGCTTGCTATCACGATTAATATAAAGAGGGTGGGCACATACACCAGCAATGCGATCTCAGTTCGGATCGCGAAGCCGCAGGCATGCGGTAGCATGTGCAACCCACAGCAGAACATTAGCCGACAAGCCGGACGATCAGCTTTCTAGATCATGCTTCATCTTGAAGTATTCATCCTCGCCAATCTCGCCTCGCGCCAGCCGTTCCTGCAAGATTTGGAGCGGGTTGCCGCCCCGATGACGCCGGCTGCCCATCATGAACCACATCATGGACATGCAAAGCAGCATGAACAGGATCATCATCAGAGGCGCGAATACCCACGGCATTGGCCAGTATTGGCTCCACCACCACATGGTTCCCTCCATTGGTACAGATGGTCTTCGTCAACCTACCAACGGATGTTTGTTTCAGGGTTGATGTGCATCAAGCCTTCTCAGCCCACCCTTGATTGCTGAGGCGGGAGACCAGCTACGATCCATGCGCTAGCGCGACAGCATCAGTTCATTTGGCCCAAAAGTCCTTGAACCGTGTTGGCGCTAGTTCAGTGTATCGCACCGTGTGCTGGATGTTCTTGTGGCCGAGATAGGCTTGCAGGGCGCGCGTATCGTGCCCCTTGTTGGCCAGGGCGTATCCGCAGGCGTGCCGCAGCATGTGCGCGTGCGCCTTGAAGGCGAGCTTCGCCGCCCGGCCCGCGCGTTCGATCATGCGCGCGAATCCGGCGGTGGTGAACGGTACCCCCCGTTCGGACGTCAGGAAATTCATTTCGAACAATCCGGCCCGCGACGTTGACTATATCAAGACCGGTTCAATAGGCTTCCACACTTGGACGGTGGATGAGGTCCGGCAATTTGAGGAACGCCATCCGATAGGCACCAAGGCCCGTCTCGCGATGTCGTTGCTCTTGTTCACGGGGCAGCGGCGTTCGGATGTGGTCACTTTCGGACGCCAGCACGTTCCGAAGGCCAAGGTCACATTCACGCAGCACAAGGGCCGCAAGAGAAAGCCGAAGCAACTGACGCTGCCGATCCTTCCGGCGCTGCAACAAGTCATCGATGCTTCGCCATGCGGCGATCTCACGTTCCTGGTGAACGATTTCGGCCGGGCCTTTACGGCTGCCGGTTTCGGCAACAAATTTCGGGGCTGGTGCAATCAAGCCGGACTGCCTCATTGCTCCGCCCACGGACTGCGGAAGGCAGGCGCGACCATTGCCGCTAACAACGGCGCGACTGCGCACCAGCTTATGAGCATCTTCGGCTGGGACACAACGAAGGAAGCGGAACGCTACACCCGAACCGCCGACCAACAGCGTCTCGCCGAAAGTGCGATGCACATGATTGAGATTTCAGAACGTAGCAATGGCTCGGCGTGAGATGAATCTGGCCGCTACCCGAGGCGGCCTTACTGAGGCTTTGGGATGGCTGCTTTCAGATGGCTCACCGTGGTCTTCTCCGGCAGCATCGTGCTTGGCCTATCTTGTTGGGTAGCCGCTGGATTCGTAACGGGCAGCAACAGGACCCTTGAGAGCCTTCTATCTCTCGCAATGATCCTGACGTTTATCGGCTTCGCGACAAGCGCAGTTCTCTTGCTCGTAATCGGCCCTGCCGCACTCCGGAACCGCCTTCGTCCAAATCGGCGAGAGTAAGACTCAACTTCGGCCACGGAGATCAAAATAGGCCAGCACCCGTCAGCCTATGAGGAAAGATCAAGAACAAATAAGGTCCCACTTCCAAGGCTGGTGGGACTTTTCCGGCAAAAAAACAAAGAAAATCAATGGCGATTTTGAGGAATGGTGCCCAGGGGCGGAATCGAACCACCGACACTGCGATTTTCAATCGCATGCTCTACCAACTGAGCTACCTGGGCGCCGGACCCGCCGGAGGCGGCGGGGAAGCAGAGCGGGGGGCGTTATAGAGGCTCGATTCCGGCC
>DASXJO010000978.1:0-74385 GCA_036497385.1 Candidatus Angelobacter sp.
TTGATATTTGTTCGTCGGAGGCCTGCCCGATATTGTTGCTGACCCGCTCGCGAATAAGGTCGGATTCGCTCAATGGTTGGTTTAGGCTGCCACGCCCGAGAAGCATGGTGCCCGCTTGGCCTATTCCCGATAACGAACGGATCCCGTGCAGGCACTACGCAGCGAATGACGCGGGAGGGACTGCGCCGCAGCAACGAGAGCCTTCGCGGCGGCAGCGCTGCTGCTGAATGACGAGCAATCCGGAGTTAGAAGTTGCGTCCGACACAAAACGTTAAGTGCAAGCTTCTCTGACTGGTTGATCCCGGTAGCTTCTCGCACCTCACCACCTCTTCTCTTCCACTATCGCCGCAAATCGAAACTGATGGTCTTGTAATGGACCGGCTGGAAAAGCCCAGGTTTTTTTGTGGCCATTCCATGTGAAAAAACCGCCACAAGAGGTATTTCGTGGAGCACGACAACATAAACATGTACGAATAAATGGTTTCCAGATCGGCAACGAAAGACCTCTCGATTACTAAATTGGTTTTGTTTGAAGAATTGCCTGGTCGCTACTCGAATCGCTATTCGCGCGGCCAAACAAGCAGAATGAAGGTTCCAGCGAGGCCCCGCGATTTCGCCTCCGCCGCTGGCGCAAGCGCCCTGGGGATCATTTTGACCGGAATGGGAAATAATGGCGCCTTCGGAATGCTGGATATGAAACGCGCCGGCAGCAGCACGATTGCTCAAGACGAAAAAAGCTGCGTGGTTTTTGGCATGCCCAAAGAGGCGATTCCCGCCGGGGCCGTTGACACCGTTGCGCCACTGACCTCAATTCCCAACCTTATTATGGCGTGGGCAAGTACGGGTTTCGTGAAAGCAGTCATGGAAAAAACACGCTATTAAATGGTTCCGGACTTATTAAACATGCAGGGCCCGATCAAGTCAGGCATGGATATAATCCATGCCCTCGATTCTTGGCGTACTGCCTGGTTCACCCCTTACCGTGACTACTGCGAAATCCGTTATTTTACAGAGCTCGTTTCGTCGAGATGATGGCATTCGAAAAGGGGGACTTCCTTCGTTGATTCCTTTGCTGGAACGCAGAAGTGCAGTGTTGCCATTCCCTTACAGTATTTATCATTGGGACAGACGTTGGAATCGCAAGCCTCGCCGCCGTGATTGTGTATTGTTTCACCAGTGCTTTGCATTCTTTAGCCTCCAACTAACATCCAGTTTGTTAAACCGTGTACTACGGTTAGATAACGAGATTTTGAATGCAAACCCTTTTTTGAATGTTGTGCAAGGGACCAGCGTCAGCGGAAGATGCCAGGCGGCTTCTTCCGGCGCGGTTGCTTAGGGAATTCCGGAGTTCAGCGCAATGCGGGAAAAATTCTTCGCCCATATGGCGGGCCTGAATCCATGAAGACAAACTTTCCCGTTGAGATATCCAGTTTCTTCGTGCGCTCATGCAGCCGGCAAAATGGGCTTTCCGGCGGCTACTGCAGGCCGCGCGATAACAGTTCTAAAACCTGCAATGCCCGTTTTTGATCTCCGGTAACGCGAATGCGGTTCTCATGAAAAAAGCTTGCCGCCACCGATGGATTGGCGCATGCCGAACAGAAATCAATCTCATTGGCTTCTACAATCACGTCTGCCTGCCGCGAGTGCTGGCCTTCCATGACATGCGGCTTTTCGTTTGCCATATAAAGCGTCCAGGATTTATCAGAAGTAATATTAAATTGATAAACTCCATGCAATCTTGTGGTTATTGAGTGGCCCTGCTTGTCCAGGAGGTGAACACAGCGGTCGAAGATGGTGGAGAGGTTAGTGGCCACGGCTGCATGATCGTGCAGCTTCTCAACTATAAATCCATCGATTACCAACACATGCAGGCCGGAAGCCAGAAAGAAGTTCACCGCTTCTTCCGGAGTTTCCACAATCGGCATGCGCCGGCGGTTCAATGAGGTATTCAAAAGCATCCCCAATCCGGTGGCTTGTTTGAATTCCCGCAGAAGACGATAGTAAAGCGGATTCATTTGTTGGGTAACCGTCTGTATTCGCGCGGTGCCGTTTCTGTGCACAACATTGGGAATGCGGCTTCGCCACTCTTCTCGCACTGGCGCGACCAAAAGCATGTATGGGCTTTCCCGGTCGCATTCAAAGTATGTATGGAGGTCTTCCAGTAGAACGGATGGCGCGAATGGCCGGAAGTCCTCGCGGAACTTTACTTTTGTATTGATATACTGGTGCAGATGCGCGGGCTGCGGGTCGGCGAGAATGCTTCGGTTGCCCAGCGCCCGCGGGCCGAATTCTGACCTGCCCTGGAACCATCCGACTGTGTTGCCCGCCTTCAGATGCGATACCGTCTCCGCGATGCAATCTGTAGAATGCGAGAAGTCGATTGAGTGGGCATGCCGTGACAACACAGATTCGATTTCATTCGAATGATAGCGCTTACCCAAGTACGTGGAGCCGTCATGACTGACTTTTTTCTGTTTTAATATCTTCAGCCAGCCATAATAGGCGCAGCCTATCGCCAGCCCGTTGTCCCCCGCGGCAGGCTGTATATATATATTTTCGAAGGGGCCTTCCTTGAGGATCCTGGCATTTGCCACGGCATTCAGCGCTACTCCGCCGGCATAGCAAAGGTTGCGAGATGGATATTGCTGGTATCTTGCATTAACCAAATAGAGGATGGCCCTCTCTACTTCGCTTTGCACCCAATAAGCCAGGTCGGCATAATATTGAAAGTTATTGCGGAAATCTTCATCTGTTCGCGCTGGCTTGCGGAAGCCGCGGATCCAGTCGTAACGCAGGAACACGCGTCCTTCGCGCAAATCGAAAATCTCGAAGTCGTAGATCCCGGGACGTCCATAAGGGGCCAACCCCATGAGCTTCCCTGAATCATCCATGCCTCTGAATATGTAATTGCTGACCGCGGCATACAGGCCGCCGATAGTATGAAGGATTGACTTTGGATAGAGAGGATACTCCTTCAATATCATTCCCAGCTGGGCAAAATCCTTATAAATAGTTTTGATTTCACCATTCTCTACTTTGTAATAGCTTTCCTTCTCAAACCATATGGATGCCGTCTCTCCCGTGGGGCGTTCCGGTATGATCGCCTCTTCCAGATCAATGCATTCGTCAAGCCCGCTGCCGCAGCCATCCACCACCCATATCGCCCCGTCTTCAAACGGGCTGGTGCCGAAAGCGCTGTAAGCATGCGCAAGATGATGCGAAATGGAGACTACCGGCATTTCATCGCTAAGCACCCGCCGGCCGTCAAACCATTCGCTTCCAAATTCGAACATTCCAAAATTGGCGTTTTGCACGATGAGCGTCAGATCGGACAAGCGAATGCCTTCGGCATCCAGGCAATACCGGATTGCGTCCGAATCGTTGTAACCGTCATGTTTTTTGCGGGTAATTCGTTCCTTTTCGATTGCAACACAGATGCGCCCATCTTTCAGCAGGCAGGCAGAACCATCGTGCGACAATCCGGTCCCTAGGACGTAGATAGGCTTCCTGTCGTTTGCCATGTATGCCTCTTTCCAGCTACTAGGATCCAGCATGTCTGGAAGCAAAAGAGCGTCCTTAGGTTGGATGGACGCATATAAAATTTATCATAGGAGATCTATAAAGGCGCTCAAGGAATATTCCCTGATCCATTTCGGGACTTGTTAAGGTTACTTAACAATGCTGATTTCCCAAAACGAAATTGGCGGGCAGCAGATGTGGACAATCCATGCAGGCCGATGGTATATTCCTAAGTTGCTTAGGAGGAAAATGCGACCGGGCAGATCCAGATTCTTCCTGGTACCCTCGATCTTCTTATATTAAAGGCAGTTTCTTTAGGCCCGCTTCACGGTTATGGAATTCTCTTGCGCATTGAACAAATCTCAGGTCAGGTTCTACTCATCGAACAGGGTGCCCTCTATCCTGCTTTGTTGCGCCTGGTGAGGCAAGGAATGCTTAAAGCGAACTGGGGAACATCGTCTAATAACCGGCGCGCTAAGTATTATGAATTGACACTCGCGGGTCGCAAACGTTTGCTTTAAGACGCCGAGAGCTGGAAACAGCGGGTTGCTGCTGTTGCTTCCGTTCTTCGAGCGCAGCCGGAGGAAGTATGAAGTTTGGGAGTTCCTGGGACGAGCGGTTCAAGGAGGAATACCGCAAAGTACGCGGCGGTAGTTGGTTCGGGACCCTGAAGCAGGATCTTCGCTACGGGCTGCGTATGTTCCGGCGAAACCTGGTTTTCACGGCAATAGCTATGTTCACGCTTTCTCTGGGAATCGGCGCCAGCACCGCTATTTTCAGCGTGGTCGAAGGCGTGGTTTTATCTCCTTTGTCTTACCAGGATCCGGACCAGTTAATGATGGTCTGGCAGCGCAACCCGAAAGCCCGCCACATTTCCATGTCTTTGCCCGATTTTGAGGATTGGCGGCGTCACGACACGGGATTTCAGCAAATGGCCGGCGTGCGTTGGTATCACTTCAATCTTACGAACTCGGGCACGCCTGAGCACATTGCCGGATATCAAATTTCTGCCGGCTTCTTCAAGCTGTTAGGTACATCTCTCCATTTTGGCCGCGAATTCTTGCCGGAAGAAGACCAGCCGGGTGGACCGCGGGTCGCAATCATCAACGACCATCTCTGGAAAGACCGCTTTAGCGCCAGCCCGCAGGCGGTCGGCAAGCCCATTACATTGGATGGCATCGATTACACCATCATTGGAGTCCTGCCCGCGGGTTTTCGCTTGCTCGACGATATCGACGTCTATATCCCCCTGGAGCAGGGCGATCCGATGTTCAATGACCGTCGTTTTCCCGGAGTGCTTTGTATCGCGCGGCTGAAACCCGGCGTGAGCATCAGCCAGGCGCAGAGCCAGATAAACACAGTACAGCAGAATCTCAACAATCAGTTTCCCGATACCGACCATGGATTGAGCGCGGATGTTGAGCCGCTCAAGCCACTGATCATTGGCGATGTCAAAGGTATGCTGCTTGTGATCATGGGGGCCGTGGGAATTGTTCTCCTCATAACCTGTGCGAACATCGCCAGTCTCCTGCTTGCTCGCTCTTCAACGCGCACACAGGAGTTCGCGTTGCGCGCCGCGCTGGGCGCCAGCAATGGGCGGCTGATTCGTCAATTGCTTACTGAAAGTCTTCTTCTGGCGATAGGCGGTGGGATGCTGGGAATAGCATTCGCAAAAATAGGTCTCCACCTTTTGCTGACAATGGGCCTGGACAACTTGCCGCGAAGCGAGAACATCGGCCTGAACGGTCCTGTGCTGCTGTTTACGCTGATAATTACCATCGTCGTTGGAGTTCTTTTTGGTCTGGGGCCTGCCTTCAAGGGCTTGGCCTTCAATCTGCAGGGCACCCTGAAGCAAGGGGCGCGCGGCAATACCAGCGCTTTTCAATATGCTCAAAAAGCCCTCGTGGTGCTGCAGATGGCTCTGACCCTGGTGTTACTGGTCAGCGCGGGCCTGCTTTTCCGCACTATCCATGACTTATGGGCAGTGAATCCGGGATTCGAAAGCCAAAACGTGATTACCTTCAAAGTAGGGATTTCCCCTGCAGCCACCAAGACCGCTGCCGCCGAACAAATCGCCTACCATCAACTCATGGAGCGAATTCGCAGCATTCCCGGCGTCCAGTCAGCGGATGTCACGAACCTGGTTCCCTTGAGCCAACTAAACAATCTTGCGCCTTTTTGGGTTGGAACGCAGGCGGCTACTCCGGTCGCGGAAGCGCCCCGGTTGCTTCTGTATTGGACAGGTTCAGACTATCTTCGGACCATGAAGATACCTTTGCTGCAAGGCCGCTTTTTCGCTCCGGAGGACAATGCCAACTCAACGCACGTGATCGTTATTGATAGCGCCCTGGCGCACGCCTATTTCCCCAACACCAATCCTATAGGGCAGTCCATTAATATCAACCTTTGGGGCGAAGCCCGGGTCATTGGCGTGGCTGGTCACGTCAAGCATGCCGCGCTTGATGATTCCGCGGCATCCAATCAGCCTCAGGCTTATGCTCCATTGCTGCAACTCCCGGAAAAGTCGGCACGAACGTTCTATCGAACACTGACCATTGTGGTCCGCACGCCTGTGAAAACCGCGGATATCATGTCCGCGATCAAGGCCGCCGTCTACAATGCGGGCAATGATCAGCCCGTGTATGAAGTGCGAACGATGCAGGAAGTTGTTTCCGATTCAATGGCTTCCCAACGGCTTCCCATGGCTCTGCTCAGCGGTTTCGCGATATTGGCATTGGTGCTGGCCACAGTCGGAATCTACGGCGTGATCTCTTATTCAATGGCGCAACGCGTGCAGGAAATCGGCATCCGTATGGCGCTCGGCGCGGAAAAATGGGAGATTTTCCGAATGGTACTTGGGCAGGGGCTTCGGCTCGCTTTGACCGGCATTGTGATTGGCGCAGTGGGAGCATTGATCCTCACTCGCGTGGTTTCAAGCTTCTCGCAACTGCTTTACGGGGTCGGGACAAGTGATCCGGTCACTTTCCTCAGCGTCAGTTTTGTGCTGGTAAGCGTGGCGCTCCTGGCTTGTTATATTCCGGCCCGCCGCGCCATGCAAACCGACCCTATGATCGCGCTGCGCCAGGAATGATCTGCTCCATGCCGGCGCGCCCACAGGCTGTTGTCTTCGGAGGCGCGCTGGTCAGAGCGCGAAAGCAACAATGGAGCCCGTGATTGCAGGACAGGCGCAGCCTCCTGTTTGCGGATTCAGTCCACATTGCCGGAAACATCATCGGGGCGCGAAGATGGGTTATGAATGGCTTCCGCGAGCCGTTCTCTCCGTTTCCATGGCATCGACCAGGCTTTTAGGGCGCATGTCAGTCCAGTTTGTTTCAACCCACTCAAGGCATTCTTTCTTTTTGCCGCGTACACCTGCCGGCGTCCAGCCTGCTGGAACCTCTAAGAATGAGGACCATAATGAATATTGAAGTTCATGATTTATAAGAACCAGAAATTCTCCATTCTCATTGTCAAATGGGTTACTCATGAAAAGCCTCCTTTATTGTCTGCGTGGTAAAGCTTTGGTGGTCTGCTTTTTGGTCCTAGGCGCACCCAGGCAGGTAACGGAAAGTGCGAAACTACCCGATATTATATAGCTTAATTATTCTAACTTCATTAATAATCTACTCCCATTTGCAAATTGGACTATCAAAACTATTCCTGTGACCAGAAATTCGCCGTCTGAACTCCTGCACTGATTATTTTTTTACAGCTAGTGCCACCAAGGCGATTCGCGGAAACTCTGCGGTATACCCATGGTCCTCCTGAATGACAGAAGGCTCAAGTGCAATGCCTGCTTCAGCAAATAAAGCCGTAGAGGGAAGGACGCCATATGGATGCAGCAGTGCTTCAATATCTCTCCAGTGCCGTTCCTTACCGCTATCGTCCCTGATTAATTTTTCCAGTCCGAACAGAGAACATGCATGTTCTACCAGCCGCCTGCGGGCTGTTTCAGGTTCGTTCCCATGGAAAACAAATGGATCATAGATCTCGATAATTTGCACGTCGGAGAACCCGGCCTCCAGCACCAGTTGCCGCAGTCCTTCGCGGGTGAAATGCTGAAACTTGTGGCCGGTTGTGGTATAACGGTCCAGCACTTCGCTGTACCATCGCGCAGTCGGGCTCCCTTCTTCGAAATCCTGGATTACCACTTTCCTAAACCGCTTCAGGACCCGGTGTGCTTCCCGAAAAGCCATGGCCCTTGTTGATGGAGATATATGGTGGGTTCCGTACGCAAATACGACTCCGTCAGCGCTGTTGTCTCGCAGCAGCATGAGCTGGGCTGGTTGCCGGATCGCCGGCAGCGATTGTGCTAATGCGTCGGAAATCATCATGGCCGATGCATCGGCGGTAAAGATGGTCGGAATTTGTCCACAAAGCTCCAATAAATTGAGCGCGCGTGTGAAGGTGCCGTTGCCGCCAATCGCATCCAGGACCACGTCGGAGGGCGAAAACTGGCATCCCTCGGGCTTTGCCAATTCAAACAATTTCTTGATGCCGCGCGCTCTGAAGACAGGATTGCGATTTTGTGCGTTTCGATAGGTATTGCCCCGGCCGCCCTGGGCTTCCGATTCAAAATGGGGAGAGATCGATTCGAGTTCTGTAAGCAGGTGCCGCAGAGAATTGCCGGAAAGCCGGGAGAGATCCAGGCAGTCATATAGCAACGGAAAAGCTTTGCGGCAGTACCGCAGGTAATTTCCGAGAGAATGTTCAAGCAGGTAAGGTACGTCGTCGAACTGGGAGATCAGGAACTGGTCAAGCCCTTCCTCTTCCTCCAGGACTCCCAATTGTGTGGATTGGGACATTGCTGCAGTGGCGGCTTCGGTGAGTCTTTCATTTTTTCTCTCAACCATGGAACAACCACTCCTCTCCCCCTCGGGTTCGGATGTAGGCCCGCAACAGGAATCAGATCAGCAAAAAGATCAACCTCTGGCCAGGAACGCGCTCCGCAGCGCGCATCATCGGATGATATTCCGCGCTGATGCCCGATGAATCGGCCGTATGCTCAAGCCGGAGACAGATGGCCTGTGCCGGCAAAAGTCGCTAGATCGATATCGGCAAAACATTTGACCTTTTCGTAGTCGAGTGTGAGAGTGCCGACAACATGAATCCGTCCCGTGCCGCGGTCAAAATCCGCATCCAGCTTGCAGGCGGTCTTGTCGAGCCGGATGCCGAGTTCCGTGCCACCGCGCGTCCCGGTAAACTTGACGTGAAGAAATCCGCGTGCAATCCGGTCCCGCAAGCCGTTCAAAGTGATTACCGACCGCATGGTAATTTCAACGGGATGTTCGCCCAGAGAAAGCCTTGTTACAAGATCGCTCATTGGTTATTCCTTTCCTAATCGACTCGTACTAGATTCCTTGTACCAGCAAACCGTCCTGCTGTCTACTTTTCCTAAAATGGAACTAGAGTCAGCTATAAGCAATGGCTAAGTGGCCATCGGGAATGGCATTGGATGTTTGCTGCAGGGCTGCGGGTTGTCCGGCAAGGTCCATCTTTTTACCATAGTGAGGCATTTCCCGATACTGAACAACTGATGAAGAAATATAGTCTACGAAGCTTGACTTTATTCTCAGCGGTATGGTGTTCTAGGAGCGCCTTGCGATTATTTTGCTTTTTTACTACCCGATTTACTCTTAGGAAACTACCTTGAAGCCGTCTTTCGTGAAGCTAAAAGATTGTTGGACGCGAAGGACCCGGCTCAAGCTGAGTCATTAAATGTTCTTGCACGGTGGCTGCGGTAAATAATAGAAGTGATTGCCGCTAGTTATTCCAGATACCATTTTCATCAATTAAAGCGACTCAAGGCTATGAGCGCGACTACTTGTCCTGATATTTAACGGCCTGATTCTCGAATCCTGGCTGTCTTTACGAATATATTGGAAGGGCAATGTGAGCCAATCCAGCGTCGGTTTCCATCCTACACACATGGATCGTGCACTTGCACCGTCGCTCTCTTCTGCCCAGCAGCGAGTATGGTTTGTAGAGCAGTTCGAATCGGGAAACACGGGCAACCAGTTTACATGCGCGTTCCGGCTACGCGGCGAGCTGGATGAGCGCGCTCTGCGGCGGGCCATCCAGGCGGTGGTGGAGCGCCACGGGGCATTGCGGACCCGCTTTGTTGAAGTAGATGGGAGGCCGGCGCAAATTGTCGAGCCGGACGCGCGAATCGAACTGAGCCAGGAAGACTGGAGTGGTTATCCAAAGAGCGCGCAAGCTGAAAAATTGTCGGCGCTTTTGCGTAACGAATGGGACCAGCCGTTCGAGCCCGGCGGTTTCCCCATGTTTCGCCTGAAGCTGGTGCTCCTCGCGGCAAATGAATATATTTTTGTCCAAACCTTTCATTACCTGGTGTCTGACCAGGCCTCGCTGGAAATTTTTTTTCGAGAGCTTATTCAGGCATATACAGCCGCAAGGCAGGGACGCGACTATCAGTGGGAAGCATTAAGCCTGCAATACATTGATTTCGTAGCCTGGGAACAAAGCTATCGTCAACAAGACGGGCTGGTGCAGGACCTGGCTTATTGGAAGGATCAGCTGGCCGGCCTGCATCCGGTTACTTTGCCTTACCATGCTGCACGTTCTCGGGCCTCCACCTCAGCCGCCGTCTATCACGTCACTTTGCCAGCCGAGCAGTTTGCAGTCCTCAAACAACCAGAGAAGGCGCAGAAGGCCTCCACACATGCCATAGTGGCAGCTGCTCTGGCTGTATTGCTTGCGAAACTTACGGATGGGCGTGAATGTCTCATCGCCTGCCCCGTGGAAATCCGGCACGATCCGGTGTTCACCCCCTTGATGGGGTGCTTTTTGAATCTTGTTCCGCTACGCCTGGGAATAGAGGGATGGACACGGGAGTTCTGGACGCTGGTGGAGTCAGTACAGAAGGCTATTGATGGAGCCTGTCTGCATTGCCGGGTTCCGTTTGAAGATCTGGTTGCCGAGCTTTCTCCGGACCGCCGCATGGACCTTGCGCCGCTCTTCCCGATAGAGCTTGATGTCCATGGCGAAGAGTGCGAAACCTGCGTGATCGACGGTCTCCAGGTTGAAAGATCACGTGTCGATAAGCAGCGCGTTGCGTTCGACCTGGAAATCAACGTTTACGAGAGGAATGGCCGGCTCGACTTTGACTGGGTTTATAAGCGTGACCTGTTCGATCATGAGCGCATCGCCGCAATGGCGGAATTGTATCTGCGCATACTCCAGTCGGCCATTGCCGATCCGCACGCGCCGATCCTGAAGATTGTGCCTGCACCGCTCGATGCGCAGACTGTTGCCGGCGCTGAAACACAAGCGGCCGGGCCGGAGCTGTCAGTTGTGGAACTTTTCGAGCAGCAGGCAGCCAGTCTTCCGGATGCAATAGCACTTGTATGCGGGGAGGAAGCTGTCTCATACGCGGAGGCTCGGCAAAAGATCCATGAGTTGTCCCTCCAGTTGAAACGTCTTGGGGCCGGTCCGGAGGTAATCATCGGGGTCTGCATTTCCCGATCTGTGGAACTGGTGCTGGCGTGTATGGCCGTGTTGAAGACCGGCAGCGCATGCTTGCCGATTGCTCCGGAGATTCCCTTCGCAAGGAAATCCGACATCATCAACGATGCCCGCGTAACCATTCTATTGGTAACAACACCGCCTGAAGCCTCTCTGGCGCGCCCGCTCCGTGTAGTCCAGATTGACCAGGCCATGCATCGAAATTCAGGAGCAGAATCCGAAGACTTTTCAGGGCAGGATGCGGATGTCATTCGCGGTGAGCAGGCTGCATACGCTGTTTATACATCCGGCTCCACAGGACGGCCCAAAGGCGTAGTGGTGAGCCACGGATCACTGGCTCACAAGGTACGCACGATCAACCAGCGCCTGGGCATCGGGCCTTCCACAAAGTACGCAGTCATAGCCTCGATCGGGGTCGATCCCCTCTTTGAACAGATGCTCTGCCCGGTCTGCGCCGGAGGCCAGGTCACTGTTGTTCCTGAAGAAGTCCTTGAAGATCGAGCTGCTTTTCTGGCGTACTGCGGTTTACACGAGATCAGCGTCGTGGATGTCACGCCGGCGCTGGCGGAGCATTTGTTCGAAAGCACTTCGGATCTGCGTTTCGAAATTCTTATTGTGGGCGGAGATGTCCTCACGCCCAGGGTTGCGAACGGTCTTCAAAAGACCGGCGTGGCAAAACGGCTCTTGAACGTTTATGGCCCGACTGAAACGTGTATCGATGCCACATTCCATGAGATTGCCGGCGAGCTGAGAAATACCGTTCCGATTGGAAAGCCGTTTCCTGGCTATTACGCCTTTGTGCTGGATGAGCGGTTACGGCCGGTTGGCACGAACGTGATCGGGGAACTCTATATTGCGGGCGCAGGAGTAGCGCGAGGTTATCTGAATCATCCTTCCCTGACCGCGGAGCGTTTTGTGGCTTGTCCTTTCGCGTCCGGGAGCGGACAGCGCATGTACAGGACAGGCGACTTGGCGCGCTGGGGAGAGGATTTTGTCCTGGAATTCATAGGACGCGCCGACGATCAGATCAAGATTCGCGGATATCGAGTCGAGCCTGAGGAGGTCCGGGCCGTGCTGCAGGAACTTCCCGGCGTTAAGGAGGCTCTTGTCATTGCGTACGAAAGTTCCGGCCACAAGCAGTTGGCAGCATACATGATTGCGGACAGGAGCGATGAAAGCTTCTGCCGGAGTGTGAGCGATGAACTCCGCAGGCTCTTGCCCGATTACATGGTGCCTTCGGCGGTGATTCCCCTGCAGTCGTGGCCGCTGACCTTGAGCGGCAAAATCAATCGTCGAGTCTTGCCGCAGCCGGGCACGAGGCCGGCAAAAGCCAAACGCTGGCCAGTCACCAAAAAAGAGCGGCAGCTGGCGTGCATTGTTGCCGAATTATTGTCCCTGCCTGCGGTCGGCATGGATGATAACTTTTTTGAGCTGGGTGGTCACTCGTTATTGGCGATGAAGCTGATCAGCCGCATCCAAAGCGCCTTTCAGAGCAAAATCTCCTTACGCAAGCTTTTTGAATGTCCCACCGTTGCTGCATTGGTGCAGCATTTATCAGACCTGCCGGCTGCGTCGCAGCTTCCGCTTGTGCCTCAGGCCCGCGACGGGCATCTATGCCTCTCATTTGCCCAGCAGCGCCTCTGGGTCATCAACCAGGTGGAGAAGGGAAATGGGCAATACAACTGGCTGGAAGGCTGGCGGATTCTCGGAGAATTAAATCCTGACGCTCTGAAGCGGGCGCTCCAGGCGATTATCGACCGGCATGAGAGCCTGCGAACGCGGTTCCCATTGCACGGAGACACGCCTGTACAAGTCATTGCCCCATCGTGGGAGATCGATCTGTCAACTGAAGACCTGAGCGGCTTCGCGGAGAGCGAAAAAGAAAGCCGGATACAGGCAATTCAGACACAGCAGTGGAACTATCCATTTGATCTTGCCAACGGCCCGCTTCTCCGCTTGAACCTCCTGAAGTTTGAGCAGGATGAGCACATCCTGCTGCTGGCCGTCCATCACATTATCTGGGATGGATGGTCACAAAGTGTCTTTATCCAGGAACTCGGAGCATTGTACGAGGCGTTCGAGCAGGGGCGCGGAAGCCCGCTCGCTCCTTTGCCGGTGCAATACGCAGACTTTGCCATATGGCAGCGTAGATGGCTTGATGAGGGCACGTTGGCAGCCCAGTCGGCATACTGGCGGAACCATTTGGCGGAAATGCCGCTCGAGCTGGCCCTGCCCAGAGACCATTCACGCAAACAGCTCCAGACTTTCGCTTCCGAGGTATGCAAGATAATTCTTCCCGCGGATTCGTTCTGGAAACTTCGGCATTTCGGCGACTCGCATGCGGCCACGCCTTTTATGACGCTGCTCGCGGTCCTGTCGATCTTTTTCGCGCGTTACAGCGGCCAGGATGACATCGCTATTGGCTCTCCGATCGCAAATCGTCCTGACCCCAAACTCGAAGAGCTGATCGGGTTCTTTGTTAATTCGCTTGTCATGCGGGTCCAGGTTTTCCCCAGGCGCACGTTCAGGGAGACCATTGCTCTGGTTCGCACCATCGCGTTGGACGCATACCTGAACCAGGACCTTCCCTTCGAGCGCCTGGTGGAGGAGGTATGCGTGGACCGGCATCTGAACCGCACACCACTCTTCCAGGTGGTTTTCGCCATGCTGGATGCGGTGGCGCCCCAGCAAAGCGGAGCGGTGCGATTTGAGCATTTGCCCGCATATGCGCAGAGGGTCCGTTTCGACCTTGAGATTCATGCGATCCAGCATCCGGAACATATCGAAATTGAATGGATCTACAATCGCAGCCTGTTCGAACGCTGGCGCGTCGAACAAATGTCCAGGCATTTCCTCAACCTGTTGCATGATGGCCTGGCGCATCCGGAACTCCCGGTAGAACATTTGAATTTTCTGGATGCCCAGGACCGGCGCCTGGTGCTCGAGGAATTCAGCTGCCGCGGTGCGGTTGCTTTAGCCGCCGTGTGGCCCGAGTTGTTTGAATCACAAGCAAAGCTTACGCCGGACTGTGTGGCTGTTGCAGGGAGCGACGGTGCGTTGTCTTATTGCAAGTTGAACGAAAGAGCCAATCAGCTCGCCCATGTGCTGATGGGATGGGGGGCCGGCCCTGAACAGGTTGTGTGCATTGCAATGGGCTCTTCGTTCACGAGGGTTGAGGCCATCCTCGCGGTCCTGAAAGCGGGCGCGGCTTGCCTGGTGGTGGACCGGCATATACCCGCCTTGCGGCTTGAATACATTTTAAAAGACTGCTGCGCGTCATTTGTGGTGATCGAAGGGCAGGATCGGGCGCGGTTTTCGAGTGAGCGCCGTATCATTGACCTGGACTCGCCCGGTGTAAGCCGGGCTGTAAGCTCAGCCGCCATCACCAATCCTACCGATCGCGAGCGGCATTCCAGTTTGCTGTACAGCAACCTGGCTTATCTGATCTATACCTCGGGCTCCACCGGCATACCGAAGGGAGTCAGCATCACTCACCGGGGCATCGCCGCTCTTGCCGCCCAAAGCGGCCATCTTGGAATCACTCATCAGTCCCGCATCGCACAGTTTGCCGCGCCTACCTTTGACGCTTTTGTGTGGGAGATGCTGATGGCGCTGTTCACCGGCGCCGCACTTGTGCTGGTGCCTGATGATATGCGCAGCGGTCCCGCGCTGCATGATGTTCTCTCGTCGGAGCAGATCACCCACGCTCTGCTGCCGCCCACCGTCCTGGGGACCTTGAGCAACCCCGCTCAAATGCCGCTTGCAACGCTGATTGTCGGCGGAGAAGCCTGCTCCATGGAGCTTGTCCGCCAATGGTCGTTTGGCCGCAGGATGGTCAACGCATACGGGCCGACGGAGTCGACGGTATGCGCGACAGTGAGCAGTCCTCTTGAGGAAGGCGAAGTGGTCCCCCTCGGCCGGCCAATCCAGGGCACTGCGATCTATATTTTGGATTCCAACTTGAAGTTGTCGCCCGTGGGAGTGCAAGGAGAACTGTATATCGCCGGCGAAGGACTGGCTCGGGGATATTTAAACCAGCCGGGCCTTACGGCGTCGCGGTTTGTCGCCGATCCATTTGGCGCTCCGGGTACGCGAATGTACAGGTCGGGAGATCTGGCGCGGTGGCGTGTGGATGGAAACCTGGAATTTCTCGGGCGGAATGACCGCCAGGTCAAGGTCCGCGGCGTACGGATCGAACTGGCGGAAATCGAGGCCGCGCTCATGCGGGATAAACGCGTTTTGGAGGCGGTGGCAACCGCCAGCGACACGAAACTCGGCCGGCACTTATTTGCCTATGTGACCGAGAGACCCGGACATGAACTCTCACAGGATTTCGAAGAGGCGCATCTGCAGGAATGGGAAGAGCTTTACGATTCCACCTACGCCGGCGAGAAGGTCTCTTTGGGAGATTTCAATATCGTTGGCTGGAACAGCAGTTACACCAGCAAGCCGATCACATCGACCGAGATGCAGATATGGCTCGCGGAGTCGGTCCAGAGTATCCGCAAACTTCGGCCGCGCCGGGTTGCGGAGATCGGATGCGGGACCGGCCTATTGCTGACCCGGCTGGCGCCCGAGTGCGAGAGTTATATCGGAATTGATTTTTCCGCGAAGGTCCTTGAGCAGGTGGGCGCCTATATTGCTCATCGTCCTGAGATGGACCACGTGGTTCTGCATCAGGGTTTTGCCGACAGGCTGGAAATGATCGGCGACCGCAGTGTCGACCTTACCATCATCAATTCAGTCGTGCAGTATTTCCCTTCGGTGGAGTATCTGATGAAGGTGCTGGATGAGGCCCTGAGAATCACGGCCGATCATGGGCACATCTTCGTGGGCGATGTCCGCAACGCGGTGCTGCTGGAGGCATTTCACACTTCCGTCCTGTTAGATAAGCTGCCGGCGTCCACGCCATTGCATGAGCTTCTCCAGCGGGTCACGGAAGCATGCAACAACGAGAAAGAACTGGTTGTCCACCCCGAACTATTTCGGCAGGCCGGGCGGCATCATGAGCGCATCGGCCGGGTCGATGTGAGCCTCAAGCCGGGCGCCTATGACAATGAGCTGAGCCGGTTCCGCTACGATGTGGTCCTGCATCTGGGACCGCGCAGCGCGCTGCATCCTTCCGAGGAACGCTTGCCATGGGACGCGCAGGGAAGCTGGCGCAGTTCGGTTGAAAAGCTGCTTGCGAAATCAGGGACAACCAGCATTGCGTTGCGTGGCTTTCCTGACGCCAGGGTGGCGGCAAGCGTGGAAGCGGCACGCATGTTGCATTCCGCACCGGCTGGCATCTTCACCCTGGCCCAGATCAAGAAGAGCGTTGAGAAAGTTAACGGTGAGGACCCGAACTCCGTTTTCGAACTATGCAAGCGCCTGAATGTGGAAGTGTGCTGGCAGGGGTGGAATGAAAGCGGTGTCTATGACGCAATGATAAATCCGCAATGGTGGCCGTCACTGGAATCATCGCTCGCATCAGCATGCGATTATGCGCGCTACGGCAATACGCCAGGCCGGAGACAGCAAAGAAAGAAGCTGGGCCGCATCCTTCAGCAGGAGTTGAAACAATCATTGCCTGACTACATGACGCCCTCAATTGTCATGGTATTGCCTTCCTGGCCGCTGACGGCCTCCGGGAAAATCGACATGAAGGCGCTGCCCGCGCCTGAGAGCCACGTCGCCGTACAGCGAAGGAGCCCAGGCACAGCCAAGGAATCGCTCTTGTGCTCTCTTGTCGCGAACATTTTAGGACGTAAAAGCGTGGACCCGGACGAAAGCTTTTTTGCTCTTGGCGGCGATAGCATCCTGTCCATTCAACTGGTCAGCCAGGCGCGCTCCGCCGGGCTGATCTTCACTCCAGGAGAAGTCTTCCAGCATCCGACTGTTGCCGCGGTGGCCAGAATTGCCCGGGAAAATAGCAATCATTGCTCCGCGAGGACGGTGGAAGCAAGCGGTCCCGTCGCCATGACGCCCATCATGCGCTGGATGCTGGAGTGGAGCGGAGTTCCCCGAGCATTTTTCCAGGTACAGTTTTTGCACACTCCCGCCCGCATTTCTTTTCATGAACTGGAGATGATGCTGCAAGCTTTAGTCGATCACCATGAGGGTCTTAGATCGCGGCTGGTGGTCGAGGCCGGTCTTCATTCAGGGCATTTGCACGCTCTTCCGCCGGGCTCGATAGAAGCCGCCTCTTTCCTGGAAAGAGTGGATGTTTCCTCTCTGGACGAGCATGAACATCTGGCCGTCGCCAGAGAGCAGGCGAGGGCCGCCGGAGAAAAACTGGATCCAGAAGGGGGCCGGATGATTCGTGCGGTATGGCTTGATGCCGGAAGCCAGAGGCGCGGAGGGCTCCTGCTGGTTATCCACCATCTGGTTGTGGATGGTGTTTCGTGGCGGATTCTGATGTCCGATTTAGGCCTGCTCTGGGAAGCGGTCAGCGGAGGAAGGGGACAGACGCTGCCCGACAACAAGACGAGCCAGTATCGATGGTCCCAAGAGTTGTACAGCCGGGCGAAAGGCGAGCAAGCCGGAGACGTTTCATTCTGGCTGCGGATGCTGACCTGCTCCGATGCGAGGCTGTTCCAGGTCCCGCTGGACCGCTGCCGCGACACGGTCCGCAACGCGGGCCAATGCGTCACCTTCCTGCCGGCTCCCCTTGTCTCGGCGATGCTGACGACGGTTTGCAACAAATTCAGGGCCCAGATGAACGACATCCTGGTTACTGCCCTGGTCCTTGCTATCGCCAAATGGCGCCGCCATCAGGGCGAGACAGCGGCTTCGGTCGTGCTAGAACTGGAAGGGCATGGCCGCGAGCCTTTGGCGGACGATATTGATCTGTCGCGTGCCGTCGGTTGGTTCACCATCACCTACCCTGTGGCGTTCGAGCTTCACGATCTTTCCCTCGAAGATGCCTGGAGTGGCGGGCCGGCGCTGGGCAAAGCCCTGAAGCGATTCAAAGAAACGCTTCGCAATACGGCAAAGAAAGGACTGGATTATGGATTGTTACGCTATCTTAACGAACAAACCACCACAGCCTACGCCTCAGTCCCCGCGCCCGATGTCCGTTTCAATTATCTGGGGCATTTCGTTGCCGCCGAGGAGACGGACTGGTCGATACGCGACGACATAGAACTCGGCGAAGATCCCAATATGCCGATGAGTCACGCCTTGATGCTGGACATCCTGACTTTGGAGCGGCGCAATGGCTGCACCGTCAAGTGTGTCTGGACATGGGCCCCGGCAGTTGTATCGGAGCCGGAAGTCCGCGATCTATGCCAGATCTGGACACACGTTCTGGATGCAATCGTGCGGCATTGCATGGAGCCGAACTCGGGTGGACTGACTCCCTCCGATGTCCCGCTCGTGTCCATCAATCAGGATGAAATTGAATTTTTAAGAAAGCGGGTGCGGCAGCGTTTGCTTGCAGGCCAATAACAGCCATCCCGCAAATGAACGGTTCAAGAACCTGGCGCGCGGCGTTCCGCGAAACACTGAAAGGAGCGGATTCTAGAGATGTTGACTCAAAAATGGAGCGAAAAAGATGAGTCCGTTCAGACCTCGCGGACCGAAATTGAAGACATTCTGCCGCTATGCCCGCTGCAGGAATCATTGCTGTTCCACCTGGTTTACGATCCGAATGTAGCGGACATATATCTTTCCCAGACGGTTGTGGGATTAAAAGGCATTCTCGATGAGAACACCTTAAAGAAGGCTGCCGCATTCCTGCTGGACCGCCATAGCAGCCTGCGCGCAAGTTTTGAATTCGAAGGTGTCAGCCGGCCGGTCCAGATCATTCTCGTCCAGTCGCCTCTGGTCTGGAGCCGCACTGACCTGATTAATGTCCCTCCATCGGAAAAAGAAGAAAAGCTGCGCGATCTTCTGGCTGAAGATCTTAAGCAACCCTTCCCCTCGGCGCCTCCGTCTCTGGTGCGTTTCAAGCTGATTCAACTTACGCAAGAAGAGTACCGCTTTGTAATTACGAGCCATCACATCCTGTTCGATGGCTGGTCGGCCATGGTCATGCTGAAGGAGCTTCTGACTGCTTACTCCCAGAATGGGAGTGCGATTGATCTGCCGCCGCCCACACCGTACCGGGAATATTTGCTATGGCTTTCCCGCCAGGACCGCAACCTGGCCGTTCAGTTATGGCAAGAATCCCTTTCCGGTTTAAAAGAGGGGACATTCCTTGCACCCCGCCTTCCCCAGCAGTCCGCGCCCGTGCACGAGCGGCATATTGAATTTCTTCCCGAAGACCTGACTCTTGCTCTGGTCGATTCCGCGCACAAACATGGCGTAACGCTGAATGCGGTGATACAAACCGCTTGGGCCCTGCTGCTCGGACGCATGACCTACACGACCGACGTGGTATTCGGAGGCACAGTATCGGGGAGGCCGCCCAGCATTGAAGGAATTGAATCAATGGTTGGTCTCTTCGCTGAGACGCTTCCAGTAAGAGTCGAGTTCCGTTCGACTGACCGGTGGATCGATCTGGTGAAAGCTGTGCACAATCGCCAGTCGCGGCTGATGGATTACCACTATATTGGCCTGGCAGAGATCCAGCGCGTTTCCGCCCTGACACAGCTTTTCGATACCCTCATTGTTTTCCAGAATTACCCTGTCATCCGCAACTTTTTCGCAGAGCTGGCTTCCGGCCTGTACGTTACGAGCATTCAGGGGCGCGATGACTCACATTATCCTTTGAGCATCATGGTCGTTCCGGGCCAGCGGCTGGAACTGTCATTCAGCTATAGAGTCGACGCCTTTTCGCATAGCCGAATCTGCACCATCGCAGAGGATTTGGTCGGATTGTTGAAAGCCTTCCTGGCTCGGCCCGAAGATCCAGTCAGTCTTGACGCAAGCTGTTCAGAACTGCAGACAGCCACAGGCTACAGACTCAAAGGCCAGTCCTGCGATATGCCGGACGTCAACGGATTGGCGGACCTGATAGAGGCCCAGGTCTCCAGGACTCCAGACCGGATTGCAGTTCTCGATGGGGAACAATCTTTTACCTACGCCGAAATAAACCAGCAGGCCAATTGCCTGGCCCATTATCTGATCGATTGGGGGATCGGCCCGGAAGACATGATTGCCGTCATTCTGGACCGGTCAATCCATGCGGTGCTGGCTTTGCTGGCCTGTTTGAAATGCGGAGGAGCGTATGTCCCCATCAATCCGGAATATCCACCTGAAAGGATAGAGCGAATCCTGCAACTGGCGCGCCCCAAAGTCATTCTCTCGACCAGTGCCCGGAAGCCGGCGGCAGAGCGCCATTCCGTGTGCCTGCTGGACGAGCAGGCTGTGATGCGGGAAATCATGGGGAAACCGCGGACCGATCCCAGGCAGCAGGATCGAACACTCCCGCTGGATTTGAATCACCCGATCTATGTGATCTTCACATCCGGAACAACCGGAGTTCCTAAAGGCGTGGTGATGCGGGCGGTTGCAATTCTGAACCTGATGAAATGGCATGACAGCAAGCCCCATGAAGGGTCTCCGACAAACGTCGCCCAATTTACCAGCCTGGGGTTCGATGTATCTATTCAAGAAATACTGCATTCAATGTCAACCGGAAAGACACTGCACATCGTTCCGGAGACGGCCCGTCATGATCCTGAAGAGTTTGTGGAGTGGCTGGAGCGCAATGATATCAATCTGCTTTTTGCGCCGTCCCTGGTGATAGGCGCCCTATGCATTGCTGCCGCCGATAAAAATATCGAGTTGAAATCGCTCACCGACATCATTCAGGGCGGCGAGCCGCTGGTAATAACCGAGGGGATGCGCCGCCAGTTCGCTTCGGGCGCTAGCGCAAGGAGACTCCATAATCACTACGGCCCCAGCGAAACTCATGCTGTGACCGCCTATAGGCTTCCGGCAAACCCAGCTGATTGGCCTAGCCATGTCCCCATTGGAAATCCAATCGCCAACATGCAGATGTATGTATTGAACGAAAGCCTTGCGCCCATTCAGCCGGGCGAAAGCGGGGAGCTGTATATTGCCGGCGTTGCGTTAGCAAGAGGCTATCTCAATCATCCTGCATTGACAGCGGAACGGTTTGTCGCAGATCCGTTCGGCGCTCCCGGTGACCGAATGTATCGTACCGGGGACCTCGTCTCTGTGAACCAGGCGGGAATGCTTGAATTCATTGGCCGCATCGATAACCAGGTGAAGATTGGAGGGGTGCGGATTGAACCCAGAGAGATCGAAACAGCCCTTCTCCGGATAGAAGGCATCCTTCAATGCGCCGTCCTGGTTGCCGAAATCCAGGGGAAGAAGCAACTTGCCGCCTACGTTGTCTGGCAGGAAAACCGGAAGAGCGGCATAGCAGACATCCGGCAACAGCTTCGGCGCACTTTGCCGGAGTATATGGTGCCGCATCGATATTGTTTCGTCGATAAGCTGCCCCTGACGTTCAATGGAAAACTCGATAGAAACAGCCTGCTCGCGCTCCTGGATAATGAGAAGTACCGCGCTCCTCAGAGCAAAGAAGAGGAAATCCTCTGCAATTTGTACGCTGAAGTGCTGCAAACGCCCAAAGTAGGACCGGAAGATGATTTCTTTGCATTGGGCGGCGATTCACTTCTGGCCACCCGCCTGATCGGCCGGCTGCGTTCGACCTTTCATCTAGAGCTCAACATCAGGCACTTGTTCGAATTTCCAAGAATCTGCGAACTCGCGCAACAACTGCAGCAGCAGCGTAAAAAACAGGAAGTGCTTGTGCCCCAGCCGCGGCCAGAGCGGCTGCCCTTGTCCTATGGGCAGCAGCGGTTGTGGTTTATAGACCGTCTGGAGGGGGACAGCCGTAAATACAACCTCATGGAATCGCTTCGGCTGCGGGGTGAGTTGAATGTGACAGCGTTGGGGAAAGCAATCAACACAATTGTGGAGAGGCACGAAATTCTACGCACGCATTTTAGAGAGGTGGATGGAGAGCCATGGCAGGTTATTGAACCCGTATTAAGGATTCCGATCGCATTCGAAGACTTGAGGGAGATGGCGAAGGAAGAGAAAGAGAGGAAGGTTGCGGCGGCGGTCGAAAGCGAAGCAGCGGAGGCTTTCAATCTGGCGCAGGCGCCTTTACTGCGTATCCAGGTGCTCCGGCTCGAAGATCAGGAACATATTTTGTTGCGGACGTTGCACCACATAGTGTCGGACGGATGGTCGGAAGGAGTATTCAACCGGGAATTGATGGCGTTGTATCAGGCGTACTGCGAAGGCGCGGAAAACCCTCTGCCGCCTCTGCCGATTCAATATGCGGATTTTACCTTGTGGCAGAGGAGACAAGAAGAGCGGGGAGAACTGGAAGAGGGTTTGAAGTACTGGAAGGAGAAGCTGACGGGTATTCCCGAAGAACTGAATTTGGCGGTGGAGCAGACGCGTAGAGACGTACCGAGATTGGCAGGAGACGTACAGCGAAGCGCGCTCTCGGCAGAGATGACAGCGCAGATCAAGCAGATGAGTCAGGACGCCCAGGCGACCATGTATATGACCTTGCTGGCAGCATTCGTAGTGTTGCTGGCCAGGCATAGCGGGCAGGAAGACCTCGTAGTCGGGTCACCGATTGCAAACCGGCAGGAAAGCAAGCTGGAAGGACTGATCGGTTTTTTTGTAAACACCCTGGTGATGCGCGTGCGGGCGGAGGGAGGCACATCATTCCGCAAGCTACTTGAAGAAGTAAAGCGGACCGCGCTGGAGGCATATCAATACCAGGACATGCCTTTTGACCGCTTGGTCGCGGAATTATCACGTGGACAGTGGAATCGAACACCGCTCTTTCAAGTCGCGTTTGCTCTGCAAAATGCTCCATGGACGTTTCCAGCCATGCGGGATGTGTCGATAGAAACCCTTGATAATCCCGCTCCGCTTGCCCGTTATGACCTGGAAGTGCACGGATGGGAAGAAGGAGGCAAAATCCAGCTTTTCTGGCTATACAGACGCGGTTTGTTCGAGCCGTGGCGAATCAGGCAGATGGCAGGGCATTACGAGCGAATACTGGCTGCAACGGTCGGCCGTCCGGAAGAGAGGATCGACCACATCGACTTGCTCAGCAACGAAGAACGGGACATGGTGCTCTACAAATGGAACAATACTGCGGCTGTGTACCCAGAGAAAAAATGC
This sequence comes from Candidatus Angelobacter sp., assembly GCA_036497385.1. Classification (GTDB taxonomy): domain Bacteria; phylum Acidobacteriota; class Terriglobia; order Terriglobales; family Acidobacteriaceae; genus Angelobacter. The sequence continues at coordinate 23,113 of DASXJO010000978.1, forward strand.
GTGCATGAACTTTTTGAGGAGCAGGCAGGCAGAACGCCGGAAGCGGTGGCGATGGTATATGAGGACCAGCAACTCACATACCGTGAACTGAACCGGCGAGGGAACCAGTTGGCGCATTATCTGCGCAGTTTGGGGGTGAAGCCAGACGCGCGCGTGGGAATCTGCGTAGAGCGCGGGCCAGAGATGATTATTGGGCTGCTTGCAGTCTTGAAGGCGGGAGGCGCGTACGTGCCTCTGGATCCGGAGTATCCAGACGAACGCCTGCAGTTCATGCTTGAGAGCAGCGCACCGATGGTGCTGTTGACGCAGGGACAAGCGCGCGAACGTTTCAAGGGGATGAAGGAAAAACTGCTGGTGGTGAATCTGAATGATGCCGCCTGTACCTGGGCAGATCAACCCGAGAGCAGCCCCAGTCCTGCTGTCACTGGACTTACACCACGGAATATGGCCTATGTGATCTACACATCGGGATCCACCGGAAGACCCAAAGCCGTCATGGTGGAGCATAGAGGCGTCTCTAACTTAATCACCTGGGTGCAAAGAGAGTTTAGAGCTGATGATACGGATGTGGTATTGCAGAAAAGCGCATTTAACTTTGATGCATCCGTCTGGGAGATTTTCCTGCCACTCCTTGTTGGTGGAAGGTTGGTGATGGTGGCCGCGGGAGAACATCGCGACACCAATTACCTCGTGCGGCTGATTGTCAGGGAAAGCGTGACGATCATGCTTTTCATTCCATCAATGGTTCCTTTTTTTCTTCAGGAAGAAGGACTTGAGGACATTGATTCCTTAAGACATGTTATTTGTGGCGGCGAAGCGCTGTCCCCGCAATTGCTGCATTTATTTTTTAATCATTTTCACGCCCAGGGAAGATCCGCTGTCAAGCTGAACAATTTTTACGGACCCACAGAGACCACCGTTGGTTCGTTAAATTGGCTGTGTTCGCCTGCAACCCTGGAGAATGTGCCGATCGGGCGGCCGATCTCGAACACGCGGGCATACGTGTTGGATACACAAGGAAAGCCAGTTCCCGTGGGCTTGGTGGGAGAGCTGTACATCGGGGGAGCAGGAGTTGTGCGCGGGTATTTGAACCGTGCGGAGCTGACGGCAGAGCGGTTCGTGCCGGACCCGTTCGCCGGAGAAGCGGGAGCGCGAATGTATCGCACTGGAGACCTGGCCCGATACCAGCCGGATGGGAACCTTGAATTTTTAGGGCGTATTGATGATCAGGTAAAAATACGTGGCTTCCGTGTAGAACTTGGTGAGATCGAAACGGTGCTGCGAGAACACGAATTGATTAGTGACGCGGCGGTGGCCGTCCGGGGCGACCGCGATCAACCACGTCTGGTAGGTTATGTCGTGCGCAGGGCCGTGGCGGCCAAGTCACGGGCGGCGAATTCACCTGCTTCAGATGATCCTCTCTCCACACGTCTTTACCGCGAGTCGCCGGGGCAAGTGGCGGATTCAGAGTTTGTACGAAATATGGAGACTTACTTGAAGCGCCGATTACCCGATTACATGGTGCCGTCGAACATCGTCCTGCTCGAGTCTTTGCCTGTGGGCTTGAACGGCAAGATCGATCGGCGGGCATTGCCGGAGCCATCCAACACTGCGGTCCATCCTTATATCGCGCCGACTACCTTGGAAGAACGCGTTTTGTGTCGCGCGTTTCAAGAGTTGTTGGGCGCGCCGGAAGTTGGAATCGAGGACGATTTTTTTGAATTGGGTGGACATTCCTTGCTGGCCACGCGCCTGACAGGCCGCATTCGCGGTCTCCTGGGCGTGAATTTACCTATCCGCACGATCTTTGAGGCGAGGACGGTCCGGGAGCTTAGCGCCCTTGTCGCATTCATTCGAAATGGCAGCACAGGGCCTGGCATTGGGGCCGTTGAGGGGGTTGAAGAAGAGCTATGAACTGCAGCGATCTTTTGACTCGATTGCATACCCAGGGAATACGCATACAACTTGTGGGCGAAAAGATCCGGTTGAGTATTCCCAGCGGGGAGCTGGATCCAGACGTGCGCGAAGAAATCAAGCTTCACCGGGAAGAAATCAAGTCTTTGCTGCGTCAGCCTCTGGCGGAGGACGACAATTTGCTGGCAAAGCAGGAGCGGCCGGCGCGGCTGCCCTTGTCCTATGGGCAGCAGCGGTTGTGGTTTGTGGACCGGTTGGAGGGAACCAGCCGGGAATACAACATCGTGGAAGCGCTTCGACTGCTGGGGGAGTTGAACCTGCCAGCCCTGGAAAAAGCGATTAAAACGATTGTGGAGAGGCATGAAGTCCTGCGCACGCATTTCCAGGAAGCGGAAGGAGAGCCCTGGCAGGTGGTCGAACCGGCTTTGCCAATCCAGTTGGCCCTGGAGGACTGGAGAGAGTTGGAAGGAGAAGAGAAAAAGCGGAAAGTAGCGGCGGCCATACGAGAGGAAGGAGAGAAAGCGTTTGCTCTGGAACAGGGGCCTATATTGCGCGCGCGGGTGTTGAGGCTGGAGGAGCAGGAACATGTCTTGCTGCGAACCGTCCACCACATCGCATCGGATGGCTGGTCAGGGGGGATCTTCAACCAGGAATTAATGGTGTTATATGAGGCGTACTGCCAGGGAGAGGACAATCCGTTGCCGGAGCTGCCGCTGCAATATGCGGATTACACCTTATGGCAGAGGAGCCGCGAAGCGCGAGGAGAGTTGGAAGAGGGGCTGAAGTACTGGAAGCAGCAATTGGATGGGATCACGGAGCTGAGGTTGCCGGCGGACCCGAAGCCGGAAGTGCCGCGGTATGCGGGAGCTGTAGAGAGGAGCGTGCTTTCCGCGGAGCTGACGGGAAAGATCAGGCAATTGAGCCAGGAGACGCAGGCAACCATGTTTATGACGCTGCTGGCGGGATTCATGGTGCTGCTGGCGCGATATAGCGGGCAGGAAGACATCGTAGTGGGATCGCCGACGGCCAACCGGCAGGACAGCCGGCTGGAGGAGTTGATCGGTTTTTTTGTGAACACACTGGTGCTGCGTGCGCGGCTGGATGGAGATACATCATCCCGCAGATTGCTTGAAGAAGTAAGGAGGACGGCGCTGGAAGCATATCGATACCAGGAAGTGCCGTTTGAACGGGTGGTGGAGGAATTGTCGCCGGAAAGGAGCCTGAGCCGGACACCATTGTTTCAGATCGTGTTTGCGTTCCAAAACGATCCCTGGATACCGCAGCAACTGGCTGGACTGGCCATAAGAGAGATTCAACTCGAGGAAATCTCCGCCCGGTATGACCTGGTAATCCAAGCTTCTGAGGAGGACGGCAAGACCACTCTCGTATGCGTGTACCGGCAGGATCTTTTCGACAAATGGCGCATCGAGCAGATGCTGCGTCATTATGAGCGCATCCTGGCCGCGGTCGTCGATAATCCCACTCTGGAAATCGATGAAATCGGTTTGCTTACGGCTACCGAACGGGAAGAGATTCTCTACCGCGGGCGCGCCACTCGTACGCACGGTGGCGGCAAATGTTTTCTTGACCTCTTGGTCGACCAGGTAAATCGCACACCTGATGCTCCCGCGATCAGCTATGAAGACCGGACTCTTACGTACAAGCAGATACATGAAGCCGCGGGGAGATGGGCGCGGCGCTTGGCGGCGCTTGGCATCGGTCCTGAAGACCTGGTTGCCATCTATCTTGAGCGTGGCTGTGAGTTCATCATTGCGCTGTTGAGCGTATGGAAAGCGGGAGGCGCCTATCTTCCACTGGACCTGGCGGTTCCAACCACGCGTGTTCTCCAGATTCTCAATTATGCTCGGCCGTCCGTCCTGATTGTCTCGGAGCGCGACCGGGAAAAGCTGGAGACCGGAAATGTTCGCACCATTACCGTTGAGGAGCTGGCCAGCGATTCCGGGGCTGAGTACCCGGAATCGGGATTCCGTACGGCATCTCCAGAGAATATCGCATACGCGATTTTTACCTCAGGATCCACCGGAACACCCAAGGGGGTGGCAATACAGCACGGTTCGTTGGTGAATTTTTGCCAGGCCTTGCAACACAGGATCCATGCGGAATCCGGATGTCTGCCCAGGAATGCCGGGCTGAATGCAAGCATGGCCTTCGATGCTTCGCTTAAGCAGCTTGGCCTTTTGCTTCATGGGGGGCATCTGTTTATTGTTCCTGAGCTTGCGCGCCGCAGCGGGCCGGAGCTTCTTGCCTTTATTCAAAAATATTCACTCGATGCGATCGACCTGACGCCCTCACAAATGACTTTGCTGCTCGATGCAGGTCTTAGAGAAGCGCAGATCGATATGACATTCCTGATTGGGGGCGAAGCGATCCACGTTGACTTGTGGAATATTCTGGGTAGCCAGCCGCAACTCCACTGTTACAACCACTATGGGCCGACCGAGTGCACGGTAAATATCACTGTAGGCCGCATTCAGCAGGAGGATAAGGCGCCGAATCTGGGCCGGCCGCTGGAGAATATCGAGGTATACATCCTTGATCGCAGATGCGAACCGGTCCCAATCGGGGTCGGGGGAGAACTGTATATCGGCGGCGCTGGTCTGGCCCGTGGATATCTAAACCGGGCCGCGTTGACGGCGGAAAGGTTCGTCGCCAATCCCTTTGGGCCACCAGGATCGCGCATATACAGGACCGGAGATCTTGCCAGATGGCGACGCGACGGGGCGCTGGAATTTATCGGCAGAAATGATCGCCAGGTAAAACTTCGCGGATTTCGCATTGAGCTCGATGAAATTGAATTCGCGTTGCGTTCCCTGCCAGGAATCAAAGATGCCGTGGTAATTTTCCGGGAGGATGGAGACGGAAATAACTATCTGGCAGGGTATGTGGTCCCGTTCAAAGATGTAATCCTTGACCCGGGACAGGTACGCCGGGAACTCTCCAGTATTCTGCCTGCCTACATGGTTCCCGCCATTGTCATGGCGATTGCAGGGCTGCCGCACACTCTCCAGGGAAAGATCGACCAGAATCTTCTTCCCCGGCCGTTTTTTCATGATGCCGGAGAGAAGCCGGCCCCAAAGCGGGCGGAAGAAGAAATATTGTGCGGAATATTCGCCGATGTTCTTGGGGTTGCTCACGTCGGAGCCGATGACAACTTCTTCGATTCAGGCGGGCACTCCCTGCTTGCCATGCGCCTGGTCAACCGGATTCGCTCGGTGATGGGAGTGGATATCAGCGTGCGCACGCTTTTCGCCGCGCCGACCGTGCGTGGTCTCCTGGCGAACCTTGAGAAGGACGCTCCCCGCCATCTAAAACCGCTGGAACCGCAGGTGAGGCCGGAGCATCTCCCGCTTTCCTGGGAACAACAGCGTTTATGGTTTGTGGACCGGTTGCAGGGCGGAAGCCCGGAATACAACATACCGGAAACGTTAAAGCTGATAGGAAAGTTGGATTATCAGGCACTGCAACAAGCCGTGAATACAATATTGGACCGGCATGAGGCCCTGCGGACTCATTTCGCGGAGGTTGCGGGGCGTCCGGTGCAGAGGATTGCGGCGGAGTTAAGGATTGCGCTGCTTCCGGAAGATCTGTCCGCGCTCAATACGCGGGAAAAGGAAGCGCGCGTTGTGGCAGCCATAGAAAATGAATGGCGTCAGCCTTTTGATCTGCAGCAAGGGCCTCTGTTGCGGATGCAACTGCTTAAAACAGGAGAGCAAGAACATATCCTGTTGCGGACCTTTCACCATATCGTCTCCGACGGGTGGTCTCTCGGCGTTTTTGACCGGGAATTCACGGAGCTATACAACGCATATCACGAAAAGCGGGAAAGCAGGCTGGCGCCCTTGCGCGTGCAGTATGCGGATTTCGCTCTGTGGCAGCAGGAGATGTTCGATGAGAAACGCTTGCGGCCCGAGTTGGATTATTGGAAAGAGCAACTGGTGGACCTGCCGGAATTGGAACTTCCGAAGGACCGGCAGCGCCCGTCGGCGCAGACCTTTGCGGCAGAACGATGGCTCGGGAATTCGGGAAAGCAATTGACGGCAGAGATGAAAAGGCTGAGTCGAGAAGCGCAGGTGACTCTCTACATGGCATTGCTGGCCGCCTTTACCATAGTTTTGGAACGATACAGCGGGCAGGAGGACATTGTACTGGGATCGCCGATCGCGAACCGGCATGATGCGCAACTGGAGGAGTTGATCGGTTTTTTTGTGAACTCGCTGGTGCTGCGTGTGCGAGTGAAGCGCGACCAAAATTTCCTGGAGTTGCTGGACAGTGTGCGGCGTACAGCCCTGGAGGCATATCGCCATCAGCACCTGCCATTTGAACGGTTGGTAGAGGAGATAAGCCCAAAACGAAGCCTCAACCGCACCCCGGTGTTCCAGGTGACGTTTGCGTTGCAGAACACGCCAACGGCGGAGCAGTCGTTAAGCGGCGTACGCACAGAGGCAGTGGAAGCCGAAGGAGCGACGGTCCGATTTGACCTGGAAGTCCGCGCCTGGGAAGAAGGCGAGGAACTGAGATTTTCCTGGCTGTATAACCGCGACTTGTTCGATCGCTGGCGGATCGCGCAAATGGGGCAGCATTACATTTGCTTGTTGCGCAAGATAACGGCAAATCCGCGGCTGAAGCTTGCCAAAGTTCCATTCCTGGATGAAAAAGAACAGGTGCAGATCCTGGAGGGATTTAATCCGGCGCCGCAGTTTGTCCCGGCGAAGACAGTGCACGAATTGTTTGAGGAGCAGGCGTGGAGCCATGGGGATGAGGAGGCAGTCGTTTACGAGACAGAGTCGCTTGTTTATGGCGAACTGAATCGTCGCGCGAACCAACTCGCGCATTATCTCCGGCGGCTGGGGGTAGGGCCGGAGCGGCTCGTTGCTATCTACATGGATCGCAGCCCGGAAATGGTGGTGGGGTTGCTGGCGGTGCTTAAGGCAGGAGGCGCTTATGTTCCCCTGGATCCAACATATCCAGTGGAGCGTCTCGCCTATAGCCTGACTAACAGCAAGCCGACGGCAATATTGACTCAAACTCATTTCAAGCGGGCGCTGGCAGACATTCTGGAGGGCAATGAAAGGACGGTGATTGACGTATCCACAGAGTGCGACCAGTGGCGCGAGATGCCGGAAACCGATCTTGAGGTTGGGGCTATCGGACTGAAGCCTGAGCATCTGGTTTACGTCATCTATACCTCGGGATCCACAGGAGCGCCCAAGGGAGTAATGGTTGAGCATAGAAATGTTGTGAACTACCTGCTGTGGACGCAACAGAGCTATTACATCGGGCACACGGGCGGCTCGCCGGCGCTGCATTCGATTGCCTTCGACGGGATCATCACTACATTATTGGGTCCTCTCATCTCCGGGCAGCGCCTGAGGTTGTTGCCTCCGGGAGATGAGATCGAGAGCCTGGTTCAGCAGTGGCGTAATGAAAGAAGAACGCCGGAGAACACGTATGCGCTCATCAAGATGACCCCGTCCCACTTGAAACTTCTAAATCAATGCATTCAAGAAGAGAGGAATGCGCCCCCAGCCCGGGCCTTGATGATTGGAGGAGAGCCGCTCGAGGAGAGTGATGTGCGGCTGTGGCAAGAACAATTTCCTCAAGTCCGGCTGGTGAACCATTATGGACCCACGGAAGCGACAGTGGGGTGCGCCACATATGAAATTCCCGCGACGCCGGAAGGAAAGAGATCGGTGCCGATTGGGCGGCCGCTGGCGAATGCGCGCCTCTACATACTTGATGCCCACGGAGACCCGGTTCCCGTAGGAGTGGAAGGCGAGTTATACATCGGCGGCGCGGGAGTGGCGCGCGGGTACCTGAACCTGCCGGAGTTGACTGAAGAGCGGTTTGTGAACGATCCATTCACCAGCGGCAAAGCCGCCCGCATGTATAAGACAGGCGACCTGGCCCGCTGGCGTCCCGATGGAACGATTGAGTTCGCGGGGAGAAAGGATTTTCAGGTCAAGCTCCGCGGATTTCGGATCGAGTTAGGCGAGATTGAGGCGTGCTTGCGTGGACACGATGCGATTGCGGAAGCGGCGATCGTGGTGCACGAAGGCAGGAAAAGGGAAAAGCAGCTTGTAGCGTACTACACCTGCAAAACCACCAGGGAAGATGCGCGTGCGCAATTGACGCCGCAGGATTTGCGGAGCTATTCAGCCCGCAAGCTTCCGGAGTATATGGTGCCTGCGGCCTATGTCCGGCTTGATAAGATGCCGCTGACATCACATGGAAAGCTGGACCACGCGGCCTTGCCGAGGCCGGAAGAAGAAGCCTATCCGTTGCGGCTGTATGAAGCTCCTGTGGGCGAGACGGAGACCACGATCGCGGAAATATGGGCCGAAGAGCTGGAACTGGAACGGGTAGGGCGGCAGGATAATTTCTTTGAAATCGGCGGTCACTCGCTGCTGGCGGTCAAGGTCATCGAGAAGGCCCGGGGCAGAGGAATACAGATGAAGGTGCGCGATCTGTTTGCGCATCCCGTCTTGTCAGAATTCGCTTCCGCCGCAGTGCAGACAGAAGAGTCCTTCCAGGTTCCACCCAATCTTATCCCACCGGATTGCCGGCAAATCACCCCGGAGATGCTGACTCTGGTGAAGTTGACGCCGGAAGGAATCGCGGCAATCGTGGCGCAGGTTGAAGGCGGAGCCGCCAATGTGCAGGACATATATCCGCTGGCGCTTTTGCAGGAAGGAATATTGTTCCACCATCTGATGGAGGGGCATGGAGATCCATACCTGCTGGGAAACCTCTTGAGTTTTGATTCTCGCGACCGCATGGAAATATACATGGAGGCGCTCAAGCGCGTCATCGAGCGGCATGACATCCTCCGGACGGCGGTGCAGTGGGAGGGATTGGCGGAGCCCGTGCAAGTGGTTTGGAGGCGGGCGGAGCTGCCGGTTGAACAGATCGAGTTTGAAGCGACCGAAGGCGATATTGCGGAACAGATGCTCAGGCGCTTTGATCCCCGGCGCTATCGAATGGATGTACGCCGGGCGCCGCTGCTGAAAGTCTATACAGCTTACGATTCCAGGCGTGGGCGCTGGCTGATGATGCTGCTGCGCCATCATCTGGTGAGCGACCACACGGCCGTGGAAGTCCTGCAGCATGAAGTCGAGGTGCAGGTGCACGGAAACGCAGAGCAGCTAAAGCCGTCCCGTCCGTTCCGTAATCTGGTGGCGCGAGCCTGCCTGGCCAGCAAGCGCGAGGAACATGAAAGATTTTTCCGCGCGATGTTAGCCGATGTGGAGGAACCGACAGCCCCGTTCGGGCTTCTGGAGGCGCACAGGGACGGAACCGCGGTACTGGAAGGACGCCGCAGTCTAGATCCGAATCTGGCGCGCAGAATCAAGCAAAGCGCCCGCCGCCTGAAAGTAAGCGTCACAAGCCTATGGCACCTGGGGTGGGCGCAAGTGGTTGGGCGCGTATCGGGAAGAGACGATGTGGTGTTCGGGACAGTGTTGTTCGGGCGCATGGGGACGGGAGAGGAATCGGACCACATGATGGGCCCCTTCATGAACACTCTCCCGATACGGATTCAAATCGGGGAAAAGACAGTCGAGGAGAGCGTTCGCCAGGTCCACGCGGCGTTAACGGAACTGATGCGGCATGAGCATGCCTCGCTGGCTCTTGCCCAGCGGTGCAGCGGTGTGCCGTCGCCGCTTCCGATCTTTACGGCTCTCCTGAACTACCGCCACAGCACCGGAGCGTCTTCCGCTCGTTCGGGCGAGTGGATGCCGGTTGAGGAGGGGGTCGCGGCGCTCCGCATGGAAGAGCGCACAAACTACCCTTTCACCATGTCCGTGGACGATCTTGGCGAAGGCTTTCAACTCACGATGCAGGTGCAGGGTGGAATTGAGCCATTCCGGGTGTGTGACTATCTGGAGCGAACGCTGGATTCCCAGATCAGCGCATTGGAGACGCGGCCGCAGACCCCGTTATGTCAACTCGAAGTGTTGAGTGCGCGGGAACGGACGCAGATCTTATTCGAATGGAACGCAAACGCGATAGAACATGAGCGTGAAAAATGCCTGCATGAATTGTTTGAGGAGCAGGTGCTAAGAAGAGAAGACTCCGTGGCGGTTTCCTTCGAAGGAGTTGCCCTGAGCTATGGCGAATTGAACCGGCGGGCGAATCAGCTGGCGCATCATCTGCGGGAACTCGGCGTGGGGCCGGATCAACGCGTGGCCATCTGCATGGATCGCAGCCTGGAGTTGATCGTGGCCTTGTTGGCGGTGCTGAAAGCAGGCGGAGCTTACGTACCGCTGGATCCATCGTATCCGGAGGAGCGGCTACGCTACATGCTGCAAGATAGCGCTCCGGCTGTCCTGTTAACCCAGGCAGGCCTGCGCGGCCGATTCACCGAAATATGCCAAACGCTTTCCGTGCTCGTATGGGGGCCTCCGTTCGACGAGCGCGGGGCTCTTCCCGAGACGAATCCGGAATGGGCCGTGCCCGTTCTTTTGCCGGCCCATTTGACCTATGTGATCTACACTTCCGGATCGACCGGGATGCCCAAGGGAGTCGCCATGCCCCACCTTCCCCTGGTGAACCTGTTTCTATGGCAGCGCGATGTGCTGGATCTTTCCCTGCAACCGCGCACTCTTCAGTTTTCTTCAATCAGCTTCGATGCTTCCGCAAATGAGATTTTCATCACCTTGATGCTAGGCGGCACTCTGATCATGATCGGGGAAGAAGAGCGCCATGACTCTGCCATGCTGGTTGAATGTCTGATTGAGAACGAAGTCACCACTCTGTTGCCGCCATTCGCGGCACTGCAACTCATTGCCGACGAATGCCACGAGCAGCGAGTGTACCCACACAGCCTGCGGGAAATAGTGAGCACGGCTGAAGCCTTGCAAATCACCCCGACGGTTGCGCAATTGTTCAGGGAAGTTCCGGCGTGCCGTTTGCACAATGAATATGGGCCTTCTGAGACCCATGTAGTTTCCGCTTATACCACTGCCGGCGCACCGGAGCAGTGGCCCGTCCTGCCGCCGATCGGTCGTCCGATCGCGAATACGCAATTCTATATAGTGGACAAATATTTCCAGCCCGTTCCTGTAGGTGTCCAAGGCAGCCTTTATATAGGCGGGTCCAATCTGGCCCGTGGGTACCTGGACAAGCCGACGCTGACCGCGCAGAAATTTGTGCCCAATCCATTCAGCACAACGCCCGGCGAGCGGCTTTATGCCACCGGAGATGAAGCAATGTATTTACCCGACGGCAATGTCCGCTTTTTGGGCAGAAGAGACCACCAGGTAAAAATCCGCGGCTATCGCATAGAGCTTGGGGAAATCGAGGCCGTGCTGGCCCGGCAACCTGGCATTCAACAGAATGTTGTGGTCGCGCGTGAAGACCGGCCGGGCGATAAGCGGCTTGTGGCCTATGCGGTTCCCGCTGCCGGCCAGAAAATCGAAGCCACGGAATTACAGCAATCGCTCCGGCGCGAACTGCCGGAATACATGATACCGGCGGCCATCATCCCCCTGGATGTCTTTCCGCTGACTCCCAGCGGGAAACTGGACCGCAAAGCCTTTCCGGCGCCCGAGTACAAATCCGAAGCCGGCTATCAACCGCCGGAGTCTCCGGAGCAAAAGCTCATGTGCAAAATCTTTGGCGATCTGCTGGGGACAGAGCAGGTCGGCCTGAACGATAACTTTTTCATGCTGGGCGGGCACTCGTTGACTGCAATGCGGCTGGTGAGCCGCATTCGGGCGGCGGTCGGGCTGGATCTGAAGATACAGACGGTATTTGAAGCGCCCACCTGTGGTGAACTGGCGGCGATTATCAAAGTAAAACTGCTGGATGAGATCGAATCGCTGTCGGAGTAAAGGGCCGTTTACATGGCGGAACGCCCATAGCGTTGCGCGGAGCAGGACAGGAAGCAAGACATGGATACCTTGGTATCAACAAGAATTGCAAAACTTTCAGACGCGAAACGGTTACTTTTAGAAAAGCGGCTTAGTGGCGCGGCCGCGGCAGGGGACTGCCCCGAACTGGTTTCCCTGTCGCCCCGGCCGCAATTCATTCCCTTGTCCTATCCGCAGCAGCGGTTGTGGTTCATCGATCAGTTAGAGCATGGAGGCAGCACGCAATACAATCTGCCGGCGGCGTTTCGCCTGACCGGAAATTTAGACGTAAAAATCCTTGTCCAAGCCATCCAGGCCATCGTAGACAGGCATGAGATCCTGCGCACCCGTTTCGTGCCGATACAGGGAAGTCCGGCGCAGATGATTGAACCCCGGCTCACGATGGAAATTCCCCTTCATGACATCAGTTCGCTGGATGCGGACTCGCAGAAGACGTTCATTCTCACTGCGCTGGAAAGAGAGAGGCAGCAGCCTTTCGATCTGGAACACGGGCCGCTTCTACGAGTAAAGCTGCTGAAATTGAAAGAGCAAGAGCACATCTTGCTACGGACCACGCACCACATTGTTTTCGATGGCTGGTCGGACGGCATATTCAACCAGGAACTCAGCGCGCTTTACCAGGCATTCCAGGATGGCCGCGAAAATCCTCTTCTGCGGTTGGAACTTCAATATGCGGATTTTGCGATCTGGCAACGCCAGGCGATGGAGGCGGGACCGCTGGAAGAAGGCTTGCGGTACTGGAAGCAGAAGCTGGCGGGGATACCCACCCACCTGAACCTCCCGACAGACCGGCTCCGGCCGGCCAGGCAGACATTTAGAGCAAAAGGATTTTATCTAAAGGTGCCGGAGACGGCGGCGGCTGAGTTGAAGAAGTTGACACAGGAAAGCCGGACTACGCTCTACATGAGCTTGCTTGCGGCCTTTGGAGTATTACTGTCCCGCTACAGCGGCGAGGCGGACGTAGTGGTTGGATCGCCGATCGCGAACCGCAATGACCGCCGGCTGGAGCAGATGATCGGCTTCTTCATCACCGTGCTGGCGATGCGGTTGCAGATTTCCGGGACCATGAATTTTCTAGAGCTGCTGCGCGAAACCAGAAAGACGGCTTTGGAAGCTTATCAGCATCAGGATGTCCCGTTCGAGCGCATTGTCGACGAGATATCGCCGCAGCGCAGTTTGAGCCGGACGCCTCTGTTCCAGGTGCTGTTCGCAATGCAAAACGCTCCTTGGGAGGCACAGCGGATAAGCGGTCTGCAAACCGAACGGATTACAGGGGAAGACCTGCGGGTGCGCTATGACATGGAAGTCCATGCCTGGGAGGACGAAGGGGAAATCTGGTTGCGTTGGCTCTATAACTGCGACCTCTTCGACTCCTGGCGGATCGAGCAGATGTCGCGGCATTTCATTCACGTGCTGGAGGCGGCTGCGGCTGCCCCTCAAAAAGCTCTGGGCGAGATTGACCTGCTCACCGCGGAAGAACGGCTGGAAATCCTGGAAGGATGGAACCAGACCTCGGCTGATTATCCGCGGACATTCGTGCATCAGCTGATTGCAGAGCAGGCAGCAAGGACGCCAGAGCGTGTAGTGGCGGATTACGAAGGCCAGCAGCTCACGTATGGTGAACTGAACCGAAGGGCAAACCAGCTATCACGGTATTTGGTGAGGCTGGGAGCAGGGCCGGAGACGCGGGTTGCAATATGCATGGAGCGAAGCCTTGAGATGCTTGTGACGCTGCTGGCGGTTCTGAAATCTGGCGCGGCCTATGTTCCATTGGACCCAAGTTATCCAGTAAAGCGGCTCCAATACATATTCGAAGATGCGGAAATCGGAATATTCCTCACGCAAGCTTCGATCGAAGAACATATGCCCGCGGGAACGGGAACCCGGATCATCGTGGATGAACGTTCAGCAGAAATCGACCGCGAAAGCTCTGAGAACCCGGACGCCGTTGCTTTCGATCATTTGGCCTATGTGATCTATACCTCCGGATCCACGGGAAATCCGAGAGGCGTACAGGTTTCGCACCATGCACTCACCAATTTCCTGCTTTCAATGCAAAGGGAGCCCGGAATTTCAGAGCTGGATGTATTGCTTGCGGTTACCACCCTGTCATTCGACATTGCCGGCCTGGAACTTTATTTGCCAATGATCGCGGGGGCGCGGGTAAAAATCCTTGACCGTGCAGCTATCAGCGATCCCAGGCAATTGCTGGATGCCATGCAGGAAGTTACCGTGATGCAGGCGACACCAGGAACCTGGCAGTTGGTATTGCAGGCAGGATGGAGCGGAAGTCAAGGGATCAAAGCGCTCTGCGGCGGCGAGGCGCTGAATTCCGAGCTTGCCGGAAAGCTGGTGCGTTGCAGTGGTTCAACATGGAACATGTATGGTCCTACAGAGACGACGATCTGGTCGTCGACGAGCAGCGTGCAGGCCGGCGAAGAGAAGACATCGCTCGGACGTCCGATCGCAAACACGAAATTCTTTGTATTGGATGAGTGGATGAAGCCGGTGCCTCGCGGGGTATGCGGAGAATTGTATATCGGGGGTGAAGGGCTGGCGCGGGGATACTGGAAACGAGGGGACTTAACGGCGGAACGATTTGTCCCCGACCCGTTCAGCGTGAAGGGTGGAGAGCGGCTCTATAGAAGCGGGGACTTGGCGCGTTACTCCGGCGAGGGCCGTCTGGAGTACCTGGGCCGGTGCGACCAGCAGGTAAAAGTACGCGGATACAGGGTTGAACTCAAAGAGATTGAGGCGGCTCTGCAGGGACATGAAAACGTGAAGCAGGCGGCTGTCCTTGTGCAAACTGACGATAATGGCGCGCAACTCCTGGTAGCGTATGTGGCAAAAATCGGACCGCAAGAAGAAGCACCGGCCGCGGAGACGGCCCCGGAAATCGATGCAGGTGAACTGCGGAAGTATCTTCAAGGAATACTTCCAGAGTACATGATACCCGGACAATATGTATGGATGCAGCAGTTGCCTCTGCTGCCCAATGGCAAGCTGGACCGTAATCAACTGCCGAACCTGGCCACGTTGGGAAGATCCGGAAGAGAGTATGTTGCGCCGCGAAGCGAAGTGGAGAAATCGCTTTGCGGAATCTGGCAGGAAGTCTTGCGGCAGGAGAAGGTAGGAATAGAGGACAACTTCTTCGAGCTGGGCGGAGATTCCATACGCGCGATCACGGTTATTTATAAGTCCAGCCAGTTGGGGATCAACATCAAGCTGGTGGAGCTGTTTGAACAGCAAACAATCTCAGCACTCGCCGGCGGGCTGGCGCCGGCCCTCAGCACCGCTCATGAGCCTGACCCGATAGCGTCAGTTGCGCTGCTCTCCGCGAACGACAGAGCTTTGCTCCCCGAGGATGTGGAGGATGCATACCCTTTGAATTACATGCAAATGGGCATGGTCTATCACAATCAGTTGGGACAGAAATCGGGACTTTACCATGATGTGTTCAGCCACCACATTCGCATCAGCGAGTGGAATCCCGAAGTCTTCCGCGAGGTACTGGATGCTCTTGCCGCCAAGCACCCGGTGTTGCGCACTTCCTTGTCGCTCGATGCCTACAGCGAGCCCCTGCAAATGGTCCATCGGAAAACACATATTCCGGTGGAGTTCCACGATCTCAGCGGATTGTCATCCTCACTGCAGGAAGAAACGCTGCAACGGTGGAGGGAAGAGGAACAGAAAAGCTCGTTTGTCCTGAGCCATGCTCCTTTGCTCAGGATCTTTATTCACCGGCGGAGCACTGAAAGCTTTCAATACACGCTGAGTTTTCATCACGCGATTCTGGATGGATGGAGCGTAGGCCTGTTTCAAATGGAGCTTTTCCGGGAGTACACCCGGAGGACCGGGGAGCAAGCGAAGAAGCACGATCTCGCACCATTGCGCTCCACATTCAAGCGGGCCATCGCCCGAGAAAAGCTCTCCCTGGCTTCCGAAGCAACGAAGTCATTCTGGTCAGCGTATCTGCAAGGATGGTCTACTCCGTTTCTGCCTGCGTTAAAACCCAAAAGTTCATCCGGTGAGGTCAGGAGGTTTGTCACCATTCTGCCTGCCGGCCTCAAGACCAGGCTTTTTCAAGTTGCCGCCGCATTGCATGTTCCGCTGCGGACTTTGTTTTTGGCCGCGCACCTTCGCATTATGGCTTTCTTTTCCGGTGAAAAGGATGCCATTACCGGGCTGGTATGCCATAGCCGCCTGGAAGAGTGGGATGGGGAAAATGTGCTGGGAATGTTCATCAACATCCTGCCATTCCGGCAAACCGTCCGCGTTTCGACATGGAGCGAACTGGTGCGCCAGACGTATGCGCGCGAGCTGGAAATCATGCCGCATCGGCATTATCCCTATGCGGAGATATTCATCCAGAATGACCGCATTCCTTTGTTCGAAACAGGGTTTAACTATACCGATTTCCATGTTTACGCAGGTTTTCGTGATCTGAACTCGATAGAGTTCCTGGGCGGTTCTAACTTTGAAGCAACCGACCTGGCCGTGGAAGTAAATGTGATTATGCGCGGCGAGGACGGGGCGCTGAACCTGGCATATGATGCTATTCGTTTCTCATCCCAACAGATTGAGCAATTGGCCGGATACTATTCTGCTGTGTTGCAGTCCATGGCGGCGTCACCTGATTCCGGCACAGGGCTGCAAGCGATCCTGTCTGAAGCGCAGTTCCGCCAGGTCTTATATGAATGGCATGGGCAGACAAAAGACATGCCTGCGGCGCTGGTTCCGGACTTATTCGAACAACAAGTTGAGAGAACGCCGGACGCAGTGGCGCTATCGTACGAAGACAGATATTTAAGCTATGGCGGGCTGAACGAACAGGCAAATCAGTTCGCGCATTACCTGATCAGCGAGGGAAGAGGACCGGAAGACCTGATAGGAATTTATCTGCCGCGCTCACTGGAAATTGCGGTGGTCATGCTGGGGATTCTGAAAGCGGGAGCGGCTTTTCTGCCTTTCGATCCGGAGTTCCCGCAGGGAAGAGTGGCTTCCATCCTGAAAGGTGCGAATCCGGCGCTCGTTGTCAGCACAAGGAAACTGCAAAGAAGCCTTCCGCGGCAGGTTTTATCCTTAGATATAGAAGAGCCTGGCTTTGCCAGCGCACTCCGGCGCATGCCGGCGGATAATCCGGTCAATCGAGAGCGAAAAACTCCATTATTGCCGCGGCATCTAGCCTACGTAATTTATACCTCCGGCTCCACAGGGGAACCCAAAGGAGCTGCCATTGAGCATGGCGGCATGCTGAATCACATGTTGGCCAAAATCGAGGACCTCGCCTTGAATGAGCGGGACATCATGGGCCACACCGCAACCATTGTCTTCGATGTAGCCATCTGGCAGTTGTGGGCAGCACTGCTGGCCGGCGGCCGCGTTCACATTATTAACGGAGAATCGACAGGCGACGTGCTGAATATCCTGCGGACTCTGCATGAACGTGAAGTGTCAGTGCTGGAAACAGTGCCATCTGTGCTTACGATCATGCTGGATGCAGCGGCGGATGAAGGATGGCCCAGCCTGCGCCATACCATTGCAAACGGTGAGCCGCTGACGAATGAAATGTACCAGCGCTGGCGCCGAATGTCCCGCGCCGGCCACCTCTGGAACATGTACGGAGTAACGGAGTGCTCGGATGATGCGACACATTACCGCGTGGAAGGCGAATCCAGGGAGGGAGATGTTATCGCAGTTGGCCAGGCGCTCCGCAATACTGAATTATATCTGCTGGATGACGCGCTGGAGCCGGTGCCCTCGGGCATGCCCGGCGAGTTATACATTGGCGGGGCGGGAGTCGGCCGTGGATACTTCAGACAACCGGGACATACCGCGGACCGTTTTATCGGCAGTCCATTTGGAAAACCAGGATCACGGATATATCGAACCGGGGACCGGATGATATGCCGGCCCGATGGGGTGTTGAGATTTTTGGGCCGGACGGACCACCAGGTGAAACTGCGGGGATTCCGCATTGAACTGGGGGAGATTGAAAGCGCCCTGCGGCAGCAGACCGAAGTCAGGGATGCGGTGGCCCTCATACGGGAAGAGAAAGATGGTGATAAACGAGTTGTAGCCTATGTCGTGCCTGCAACCGATTCCGCAATCGATCCCCAGCTTTTACGCCGTGCGCTCGGACGAGCCTTGCCTGAACATATGGTGCCGGCCGCTATCGTAGTTCTGGATGCATTTCCCCTGACCTTGAATGGAAAGCTGGACCGAAAGGCTTTACCGTCGCCGGAATACAGCAGCATGCTGCCATACAGGCCGGCCCGCACTGCTCAAGAGGAGGTCCTTTGTTCGCTTTTCGCTGAGGTGCTTGGGATCGAGCAGCCTGGGATCGATGACAATTTTTTCCAACTGGGCGGGCATTCGTTGTCGGCAATGCGGTTAGTAAGCCGCATTCGATCGACGCTTGCGCTGGAATTGTCGATCAAAACCTTCTTTGAAGCTCCCACTGTGGCTGGGTTGAGCGCGCGTTTACGGGATTCCGCAAAAGGCCGTGAACCGCTCATCCGCCAGCCGCGGCCGCAGGCGTTGCCTTTGTCACATGCCCAGGAGCGCCTCTGGTTCATCGATCAACTGGAGGCTGGCAGGAGCACACAGTATCACATACCGCTGGCGTTGCGATTGCGCGGGAAATTGGATACGGAAGCCCTGGAAAAAGCCTTCCACGCGATCCTGGAGAGACATGAGAGCCTGCGGACCCGTTTCATACAGGTGAATGGCGAGGCCCTACAGGTGATAGAGCCTTACCAGGCAATGCCGATTGAGCTGGAAGACCTGAGCGCGCTGGATGCGGAATCGCAGCGGCTGCGCGTATCGGACGCCTTGAATCAAGAATGGGAGAAGGCATTCGACCTGGAACACGGGGCCGGGTGGCGGGTGAAACTGCTGAAGCTGAATGAGACGGAACATGTGCTGTTGAGGACCACGCATCATATCGTATCCGATGAGTGGTCGGAGAAGATATTCGATCAGGAGTTCGGGGTCCTATACGAGGCATTTCTGGAAAAGCGGCAAAATCCTTTGCCGCCCTTGCAGGTTCAATATGCGGACTTTGCGATTTGGCAGCGCAGATGGCTGCAACAGGGCGTGTTGCAAAAAGGGCTGAACTATTGGAGACAGCAGTTGGCCGGGATCCCCGAGCATTTGGAGCTGTCGAAGGACACGCCGCCCTCAGCATCGCCGAGCTTTGATGCCCAGATCCACGAGATCGAGGTCCCCGCTGGGCTCTTGCCGGGGCTGAAGCGCCTGACCGAACAAGGCAAGGCCACGCTCTACATGAGCTTGCTTGCGGCGTTGGGAGTGCTGCTGTCGCGCTATAGCAGCCAGCAGGAAGTTGTGGTGGGATCGCCGGTCGCAGACCGACAAGATCCGCAACTGGAAGAATTAATCGGCCTTTTTATAAACCTGTTGGCATTACGGATGCGAGTACCGCGCCAGGCCAGCTTTCTTGAGCTTCTGGATGAGGTGAGAAAGATGACCCTGGAAGCCTACCAGCATCAGTATGTGCCGTTCGAGCAAGTTGTTGACGAGGTCTGCCCACGGCGCAGTTTAAGTCGAACGCCGCTGTTCCAGGTGGTTTTTTCGGTGCACACCGCCATGCGTGAAGGACGATCGCTCAAGGGCCTTGAGGTGGAGCGGATTCTAGGAGAAGGTGTGCGGACGCGGCACGACATCGAGGTGCATGCATGGGAAGGAAAAAACCGGCTCTGGGTGCATTGGCTCTATAAGCGCGATCTCTTTTCCGCCCGGCAAATGAACCAGATGGCACAGCACTACGTGCGAGTGCTGGAGGCGGTGGTGGCGGCCCCGGAACAAGCCCTGGAGGAAATCGATCTGCTTACCGCGGAAGAGCGGCGGATGATCCTGGAGGAATGGAACCGGACAGCAGCTGATTATCCCCAGATGTTCGTGCATCGACGAATCGAAGAGCAGGCAGCAAGAACGCCCGAGCGTGTCGCTGTGGACTATGAAGGCCAGCATCTCACGTACGGCGAATTGAATCGGCGCGCGAACCAGCTGGCGCGGCATTTGCTGAAAATCGGCGTGAAAGCTGAATCGCGGGTCGGAATCTGCCTGGAGCGAAGCATGGAAATGCTGGTGGCGCTGCTGGGAGTTATGAAAGCCGGCGCAGCTTATATACCGCTCGATCCGGAGAACCCAAAGGAACGTTTGCGATTCATGATAGAAGAATCGCAGATAACAGTGGTTCTTTTGCAGCAAAAGTTTGTCGCCAAGTGTCCGCCGCATCTGCCATGGCTGATCAAGTTGGATACCGGTTGGGAAGTTATCAGCCGGGAAGATGATGAAGATCAGGCCATCCTTGTTGAATCGGACAATGCGGCTTACGTGATCTACACATCGGGCTCCACGGGGCGCCCTAAAGGCGCCATGAATACCCATCGCGGTCTGGAAAACCGGCTTGTGTGGATGCAGGAGAAATACAGACTGGGCGGTGATGACAGGGTCCTGCAAAAAACTCCGTTCGGCTTTGATGTGTCCGTCTGGGAGTTCTTTTTGCCCTTAATAGCGGGAGCGGAGCTGGTAGTAGCTCGCCCGGAAGGACATCGTGATCCTTTTTATCTCGCAAACTTGATTCAGCAGAAGGAAGTAAGCACGCTGCATTTCGTGCCTTCGATGCTGGCCGCCTTCCTGGACGCAGGCAGAGAGCAGGGATGTGGCAGCGTACGGCGAATCTTCTGTAGTGGAGAAGCCCTGCAGCCGGAATTGGCGCGGCGCTGCAAGGAGCTGTTCAACGGCGAATTGCACAATCTATATGGGCCCACTGAGACCGCAATCGATGTGTCTTGGCATGAATGCACATTGCATCTGGAAGGCACAGTGCCGGTTGGTAGACCGATTGCCAACACACGGATGTACGTCCTGGATCAGGCCGGGCAGGCGGCTCCTGTGCTGGTCCCGGGTGAGTTGTACATAGGCGGCGTAGGGCTGGGACGGGGTTATGTAAACCGCCCGGAGCTGACGGCGGAGCGTTTTGTGCCTGATCACGTGAGTGGCCGGGCTGGCGAACGATTGTACCGTACGGGCGATGTAGCTCGATGGCGCGAGGACGGCGCCTTGGAATACCTTGGCCGCACGGACCATCAGGTAAAGATACGCGGTTATCGCATTGAATTGGGAGAGATCGAATCCGCACTGAGACGGCATCCCGCAGTGAACGATGCCTTAGTCACGGCAGGAGACTATCCAGGCTGCGAGAAACGCCTGATAGCCTATGTGGTCGCTCATCCGGACAAAGCAGTTGCTGGCGGAACCGGCTCCCCGCAGTCGCGCGCTTCTGCACAACTCCAAACGGAATTGCCGCTCTACCTCGCACAAGGGCTTCCGGAGTACATGCTCCCTTCAGCTTTTGTATTTGTAGACAGTTTTCCGCTGCTGTCCAACGGAAAGCTTGATCGCCAAGCCTTGCCTGCTCCAGAGTTTTGGACGCGCAACGAATATGTGCCGCCCCAAACCCCGCAAGAAGCGGCGCTATGCGGTGCTTTTGCCGAGGTGCTGCGCGTCGAGCGGGTTGGCGTGGACGACAATTTTTTTGAATTGGGTGGAAACAGCATCAGCTCAATCCGGGCCGTAACCAAACTGCGGGATGCCGGGGTGATGATCACTCTCCGCGATTTCTTTCATCTGCAAACAGCCAGGAACATGGCGGCGGTTGTGAACTGTGCCGGGCTTGATTCCCTCATAAAGTTGGCAAATCCGGAAGGGACGCTGATGCAAAGCACGAAAACAGCCTGATTTCCGGGCGCAACCCGCATCATTCATGCGGCTATTTCAAGGTGTTCGGGCGTGAGTTCGAGAATAATGGCAAGACTAGATCGTTGTAGCGCATCCGATTTCGCCGATTCCGGCTTCCAGTCCGTGGGCCTGGGGACAAGCATCGCCCATCACGGCGAGCTGTTTCAAGGCCAAATAAGGGGTGAAGACGGGCAGTTGCGATATTGCCTGCTGTCACTGCCCTGTAGCCAGCTTGGCTCCAAGGCAACTTTTGTCCCGGACACCACCGGTATATGCCGCGTCCACCCGGACTATAAAGAGAAGGTCAAGAGAGTCGTGCAACTTACGCTCTCACATTTTCAGTACGACCATCTGGGCGGGCTCATCAAGGTAGAAAGCAATATCGCCGAGGGAAAAGGCTATGGAAGTTCGACCGCGGATTGCGTCGCGGGCGCAATTGCAGCCGCGGCGGCGATCGACCACGAGTTGTCTGAAGCCACTCTGGCTAAATTGGTGGTACGGGCTGAAATCGCAAGTGACAGCATTATGTTCAAGCATGCTGTTCTTTTCGCGCACAGAGAAGGCAGCCTGATTGAAGATTACCTGCGCCCAGCCCCGAAAATCGAAGTACTTGGATTCGACACCAATGTGGCTGTCCGGGTCGATACGCTCCAGTATGACCCTGCTGTCTATGGGACGCATCACATACAAGCATTTCACCGGCTTAGAGAAATGCTGGCGGAAGCTATCCGCACCCAGGACGTTCGGCTTTTGGCGCATGTTGCCACGGCCAGCGCCGCAATCAATGAGCAATTCCTGCCCAAGCCGATGTTTCAGGAAGTCTGCACCCTCGTCAAGTGCGTTGGAGGCCTAGGGGTTGCGGCTGCACATTCCGGGACCATTTTAAGCATTTTATTCGACCCGCAAGATCCTGCTCTCGAAAAACGAATCGACATTCTTCACCGGGAATTGAGCAGCCTGGGTCTTTCACAGCTGATGCGTTTTCATACTTAAGGAGCGGTAATCACGTGAGTGCTACAAAAGCGATATCGCCGGTGAGCTTCGATATTTACCGCCCAGCCTTTGTCGCGCTGGCGGATAACCTCATTGCGGCCGTATTTCCACTCATGAAAATCTATCCGGCCGAGTACTGTCTTCGGACCGCAATCAAGCAGGGGCTGATCGATGATGGCACAGTCATTGTCGAAACATCGTCCGGCAATCTTGCGCTGGGCCTGGCGATTGTCTGCAACTCGATGGGCCAGAAACTCACTATCGTAACCGACTACGCTTGCGATCCGCATTTATGCCGTCGATTGACCGATTTAGGAACGAACCTGGAGATTGTGCCCGCGCCTGCCGCTACCGGCGGCTATCAAAGAGCGCGCCTGGATCGCCTTGAGGAGATCCGGCAGGTGCAGCGCAATCACTGGTGGCTGAACCAGTATGACAATCTGGGAAACTCAGAGGCATATCGGTCGTTTGCACAGCAGATTCTGGAAACGGTGGGCCCCATTGATTGCCTGGTAGGGACCGTAGGCTCCGGAGGTTCGGTCTGCGGGACCGCCAAGGCGCTGCGAGAGACCCTGCCGATGTTACATGTGATCGGGGTAGATACATTCGGGAGCGTGCTCTTCGGCCAACCGGAAAGGCCAAGAGTGCTGCGGGGGCTGGGCAACAGCATCATGCCCAAGAACCTCGACCATACCGTATTCGATGAAGTCCACTGGGTTACCGCAGCAGAGGCCTATAAAGCTTCGCGGGTGCTCCACCAAAGAACGGCGCTTTTTCGCGGTGGAACCAGCGGTGCTTCCTGGCTAGTGGCCCAGCATTGGGCCAGAATGAATCCCGAGGCGCGCGTGCTGTGCATCTTCCCCGATGACGGCTACAGATACGCAGACACCATTTACAACGATTCATATCTGGCGGCCTCCGGATTAATTTTGCCTTCCTTGCCAAGCTGCCCTAAACAGGTCGATCAGCCCTCCGACTCAGGTCCGGAATGGTCGTGGATGAAGTGGATGCGCCGCAGCTTGGTTACCGTGATGCAAATGAACCATGAACAAGCGTCGAGGCTGAGATGAAAGAGTCCGTGATTTTAATTGAGAGTAATACGACCGGCACCGGGCGCTTGTTTGCCCAATGCGTACGCTCTCTCGGATATCGTCCTGTTCTGCTGGCGGAAGTTCCTTCGCGATACACATATATAAAGGATGACGACATCGATTGCCTGCAAGTCAGAACCTCAGAGCCGTGGGAGCTGCGGGAAGCGGTCAGCCGGTTGGCGCAGGAGACGCCGATTGCGGGCATTTACTCCAGCTCTGAATATTTCATAGAAGAGGCGGCAACGCTTGCTTCCAGCTATGGTCTGCCTGGCGCCGACCCGTTGGTTGTGAAGGAGTGCCGCAATAAATATCATCAGCGGCTTCGCCTCAAAGAGGCGGGAATTCCGGTCCCCCGGTTCTGGTTCGCCAGTTCTCATTCAGACCTTGCAGAGCTGCTCCAATCCGTTCCGCTGCCCGTAGTGGTGAAGCCTGTTGCTGGAAGCGGCAGCGTCGGCGTGAGGCTATGCCGGACCTACGCTGAAGTTCTCCAGCACTGCAGCGATCTGCTCAACAGGACTGTCAATGAGAGAGGATTGCCACAACCCTCGGATGTCCTGATTGAGGAGTACCTGGAAGGACAGGAATATTCTGTCGAAATTTTTGGCAACGCGATCATGGGCATTACTCTGAAGCATGTTTCGCGCGGGCCTTCTTTTGTGGAGATCGGCCACGATTTTCCTGCCCGCCTGGCCCCCGATGTGAATGAACAAATCGCGCAAACCGCGCTCCGCGCGAGCAAAGCCATGGGGCTGAACTGGGGGCCGATCCATATCGAGATCAAAATGACCTCTCGGGGGCCTGCGATTGTTGAGATCAATCCCCGCCTTGCCGGGGGGTTCATACCCGAACTGGTGCGGCTTGCGTATGGGATCGATCTGATTCGCGAATCCGTGCGCAATATCGTTCAGCACGCCATCGATATCAAACCTACCAGCAACCGGAGCGCATCTATCCGCTTCCTGGTGCCCCGGACCAGCGGCAGGGTCAGGTGTATTGAAGGTGTGGAGGAAGCCAGAAGCGTTCCGGGCGTAGTGGAAGTGAGGACATACGTTCAGCCTGGAAGCGATGTGCAGCTGCGCGGAGACTTCCGTGACCGCATTGCCCATGTTATTGCATCCGGCGTTGCCGAGGGAGCGGCGGAGCATTCATCGCAAACGGCTTGCAACAGGATCAACATTGAAGTGAGTTCGTAAAAGAGAAGAAGATGGAAAATACGGGAAGAATCCGGAAGCTTCTGAGTCCCACCGCCCGCAAGATCCTTTTCGGGCGGTCCACCAGTTCGATGATTGATGACGAGTTGCCGTTCATTTGCAGCGCCGATTGTGCTCACCTGGTGATGCTTGCCGAATGCGGCATATGCGACCCGCAGTCGACTGCGCGATTGCTGCGGGCCATTCAGCGTCTGATGGAAGCAGACTTTGATGTGCTGCGAGGCCGCGATCCTGTGCGCGGCATGTTCCTCTTATATGAGGACTACCTCATTGAAACGGAGGGAGCTGAAGTTGGCGGAATCTTGCAAACCGCGCGATCAAGAAACGATTTAAACGCCACAGTGACAAAGATGCGGCTGCGGAAGCCTTATATCCGGCTACTTTCCGAAATCCTGAAATTTGAGGCAATTTTGTTAAGGCGGGTGGAAGCCTATCTTGATGTCGTGATGCCGGCCTACACACATGGCCAGCCGGCCGCGCCGTCAACCCTGGGGCACTATCTGGCTGGTTTTACGCAAGCCCTCATGCGCGACTTCGATGGCCTTTTGGATGCGGGCAGGAACATCAGCCAGTCTCCTTTGGGCTCCTGTGCAATCGCGGGCACGTCATTTCCCATTGATACGCGGCGAACTGCCCAATTACTCGGGTTTGATGAAGGACCAGTGAATTCCGTGGATGCTATCGCTTCTCGCGATCTGGTCCTGCGGATTCTTGCAGCAGCTTCCATTTGCGGCATCACTTTAAGCCGGCTGGCGACCGACCTTCTTGAATGGAGCACCGCCGAGTTTGGATTCCTGGATTTGCCGGATGAGTTGGTCGGCTCAAGTTCGGCGATGCCCCAGAAACGGAATCCCTTTCTGCTGGAGCATGTAAAAGGACGAACCGCCTCTATTCTGGGAGCTTTTGTTGCCTCGGCCTCCGCTATGCGAGGAACGCCCTTCACGAATTCTATTGCTGTTGGGACCGAGGCGATAAAGCCGGTTTGGGCGGCCTTGGACGAACTGACGGACAGCGTTGTATTGTTGCGCATTTTTGTAGCCGGACTGCGCCCTAAGCGCGAAGCGATGATGCAGTGCGCAAAGGCGGGATTTACCGTCGCCACCGAACTGGCGAACAAATTGGTGGCCAGAGCAGGCATGGATTTTCGCAGTGCGCATAGAGCGGTCGGGCAAGCCATAACCGCCGTGGGCAACAAAGAATCGGGTTCGGTTGAAGCGATTGCCGCCGAAGTGTCGAGTTCAAGGGGCATATCCATTCTGGCTGAAGAGCTTGAGCCGGCTTTTGTGGCCCAAGCGAGCGTCTCCGGTGGCGGACCTGCACGGTCCTCAGTGGAGACATGCCTTCAGATGCTCAAGCAACGCTGGCTTGAGCAGAAGGCCCAGAGCCGGTCTTACAAAAGAACGTGGCTGAATGCGGAAGCCCAACTGGAAGATGCCGTCCAGACGCTACGCCAGTGTTCGTAGATTGAAATAGAACGGGCACTGGCCGCTGTAGTAGAGGGTTTCTGCCCGTCGCGCTTTTCGAAGTAAAAATTTAATTGGAGGAACTAAGACATGACTGAATCTCTCGAGAAATTATTGGCAAAGATCACCAACCATTCCGCGCTGGAAAACAAATTCTATGATGAGTGGATGTCCAGAAAATTTTCTGTCAATGAACTGGCGATTGTTCACAAAAATTATGGTGAATGGGTCAGGTCCTTTCCCGATGCGCTGGCAATTCTTCTGGCCGGCACGCAAGATGTGGAAGCAAAAACGGAATATGCAAAAACGCTTTACTCGGAAATGGGATATGGAAATTCCAGCAAGGTGCATTCCGTGCTTCTTAATAACTTTTTCAAAGAGCTGGTCGAGAGAATGGACCCTGCGCAGGCGGCGGATTGGGAGCGGCTGCATCAAGAAATTTATCTGGCGCCGAGCACCCAAGAATTGGTTCGCGGCGAGCAGGACCTTTATCGCGATCCGGAAATGTCCTTTGGCGCTCAGCTTGCGCTGGAGTGGCAGGCATATACGATGCTGAGGAAACTGTACGATGGGGCCAGAAATTACATTGAATTTTGGCCGAACCCGGATGACTTCCATGAAGCGTGTGAATATTTCTATGCTCATATTGGCGCCACGGAAAAAGAACACAAGCAAGAGTCTCTCAAGGCGGTGAGGCGATACGCTGTCAACCAGAAAGCCCTGGATAAGATCGTCGAAGGATATGAACTTCACCTGGGCCTGATCGCCCGTTTCTGGCGAGGACTATATGCTGAAATAACCCAACCGAGTGCGATATCAATGGCAATAGCTTGAGCCAGGCTTTTGATGTTGACTCCATGTGACCGAATCAGCGACGTCCCTGGTCGCCCCTCTGTTCTTGCGGTTGAAACGGCCATCGAGGAGCAGAAAAAGCTGTTCGTAGGCGATCAAGAATTTGCAACCTGCTGTTTTGGGGGCAACAGCTTGGGCTGCCGGAGCACCGCGGCAGAGATGAAGGTCCTCTGTTTTTCTCTATGCCGGCGGGTAAGAAAGGGAGACCTTCGCTGCGAGAGGCAATATAAGTTTGACAAAAATACCGGAGTTCATCGCGGATACTCCCAGACGTGAGCCGCCAAGCCACGAAGGGGAGTACGCGATGGTAGCCTGCCAGGCCTCCAGGCTCCGGTGCAGATTGTGATCGGCATTTGTGATTGGCGGCGCTCAGATCGTGTATTACGCACGCGATTGCCGTCGCTGTTATCGCTGTATCGCTCGCCCATCCTCGTCCCCATCGACGAAGCTGTGCTCGATTAGGCGTCGAAGTAGAATTTTGATTTTCTTATACTTCCAGAGTACCTGCCTAGCCTCATCGAGCAAAAAATGCTGAATGCGGGAACGGCTGTAACTGCTTGAAAAGGTTTGGCGTCCCAAACCAACTCTTTTTGAACCAAGCGGAGCGACTGACGGTGATTATGCGGCGGTTCGGCAAGACAGGATGAGTGTTATTCCCAACCAGCCTTCATCCTATTCTTTTCAATGTGATACCACTTAATGTGGTGACAGAGCCTATTGCCCAAATCGGTCATCCGTGGCGTGATTACGCCGGTCGTATTTCTATTTACACGCTTGAAGAAACCGTTCTCTTCAAGATTTCTGTCCGCTAGATCAACCAGTGCAGAAATGGAGTGGCCCATCGACTGCGATATCTTACGCGTCCATTCGTCATAATTTTCGTTCGTTGGAGTATCTGTTGGCTTCTCCATTTCGTATGTTGCCTTCAAGACCACAAGATCATTCGACGTAAGCTTTTTGGCCATCTGGAAAAGCTGGTATTCCACAATCCTTCAGCGTCATCAATTTTGATATTGTTGACAGAGAAAAACATCGCTTTTAACGCGTCAAGCCTTTCCTCATCCGGTGATTCTTCATCAATGA
This sequence comes from Candidatus Angelobacter sp., assembly GCA_036497385.1. Classification (GTDB taxonomy): domain Bacteria; phylum Acidobacteriota; class Terriglobia; order Terriglobales; family Acidobacteriaceae; genus Angelobacter. The sequence continues at coordinate 51,375 of DASXJO010000978.1, forward strand.
TCGTAAACAGATCGACCCAGGTTTTCGCGCCGTCCTTTCTGTCAATGAAGTCCTCAGGTATTCTGCCTTTCTTGCGAAACTCTTCAATTTCCTGCGCCACCTGCTGGAAGAGTTTTGCTTTGAACGGGGCTTGAACAATACGCCCAACCGACAATGTCCATTCTTTAGGCCCGCTGGCAAGAAACCTGTCACGATCTCAGCTATTACAGACAGTGGCTGCTCCAAAAATCCGCGACGAGGTCGGCATTGGGAGCTTTGACTATTTCGGCGAAATCACGAGGCTTAATGATATGGCTTTCGGTTTCTTTCATGGCTTCGATTTTAAGACACCTAATGATCGTAAAAGATAACACCATTCTGGGTAGATAATCAGCGTCTTACTATTGCGGTTCGCTGACAATTCGCCTAGAATAAATGGCGGAGGTGTTTTATGGCAGACGATAAAAAGAACGAGAACCCTGGCAAAGATGGTGATAAAGACAGAGGCAAGGAGCGCGAGCGTGAGAGGGATGATCGTCCACAGCAGCCCGACCGCCGTCATGGATGAACATCAAGTCACGCTATGGAGAAGCCCCGCAAATGGCAGAGTATAAAGCGTGGTATCAGCGATACCCGGATATGTTTGAAGAAGAATGCGAAGAAATGCGGAAGCGTAGCTTTTCATTGGATCAATCCGCTTTTGCAGAAAAATGCGTAACATTTGCGGGGCCATCCTCAATCGAGCCTGACCTTATATTCAGAGTTGAGTATCCTGATAGCTTTCCTTCCAAACCACCACGTGTTTCAACGCCCGAAAATTGGCATATCCTGCCGCGTCATCACAGCCCACACTCACGGGAAATCTGTACCTTTGGTCTGAATCAACACCGGTGGAGCGCCCATTTTAATGGAACGGCTGCCATTGATGAGGCTGAACATGTCATCCGAGATATGTTACGAGTCAACACAGAGCAAGGTGACCGTGGCGATCTGATTGATGATGTTCCTGAGCCGATCACCGTGTCGTATAACTATCAATCTGTGACCTCTATCTTGGTCCCACCTGCAATTGCGAAAATTGCAAAAACAATGGCAGTTGGTGACACAGCGAATTTCCATATTCTCTTCAAAACGTGGCCACGGATGACGGTCGGGCGAATGCAGCCTGGGCGCGGAGTTGTTTCTGAATTTCGTTTTGGAAAAACGATTGTGAAATCTGAGGAATTTTTTCTCAACATGGTTGCGGGGGGCATTGATGTTAACGGGCCTATAGTCCGTTTAAATTCTGCGCCGCCCAATTTCACTTTAGCTACAGAGTTCAATTCGTGGCTCAAAGAAATTGGAATTGACCGACGTGATTGGATGGTGTTTGTTTTTCCTGAGCAGTCTGGTACTGCTGATAGTGAGCGCCTAGCCTGGATTGTTTTCCGGTCACGCGGGGATAAATTCGTTGAACCGCTGCGAACGTTTATCGTAGACGATGTGGGCGGGAATCCGCGTATACCAAAGCTTCAGGCGCTTGCTGAAAAAAAGGTCGTGCTCGTTGGATGTGGCAGCATGGGATCAAAAATCGCTGTTGCACTAGCGGCGACGGGAGTTGAATCCTTTGGAATAGTTGATTTCGATTTCATGGAGCCAGCAAACTCGGTTCGGCATGAACTGGGGGTCGAGAGCTTTGGCATTCCCAAACCAAACGCATTGCAGCGGCGGTTGATTGAAGCTAATCCCAGGGTTTGGAATAAAGTTGAAGTCAGTGATCTGTTGATCGGACAGACAAAACGAACAGGGAAAGAAGAGCTGTTCCATGGGATTCTCGCTTCAGCGTCGCTCGTAATAGATTCAACTGGGGATCATGGAGTAAGCCGATTCTTAAATGATCTTTGTTCAGAGCTTAATGTTCCACAAATTTATGCCAGCGTAACAAATGGGGCTTGGTCTGGTGAGGTCATCAGAGTCATCCCGAGGCGGACGGCCTGTTGGTTATGTTGGCTGTGGGAGTATGAAAACCAGCGTCCATCAGGTGAACCAGCACCGGGGCCGGGAGTATTTGCACCCGGTTGCGATCATCCAACGTTCACCGGTACAACTTATGATGTCGGCATAGTCGCTAATCTTGCTTCATCGTTGGCAGTGGACACCCTATTAATCGAAGACGAGAATAGAAGTCATTTCAATGGCGACTACTTGCGATGGCAACTTAAGGATGCGAATGGACTTTTCGTTCCTAAAATTGAAGTTTTGCCGATTCACAAGAGAAATGATTGCAGATTATGCGAAACGCGGTAAGTTATCGGCAAATCCTTTTCCAGAAGAACGTGCTGGACCTTATAAGACGGGAAGTGAAAAAGTCCCCGAATACAGAAACCGGTGGGGCATTGATTGGATACTTAGCTCAAGATAATTGCGTTATCGTTACGGATGCGTGCGGACCCGGTCCCAGAGCGGAGCTTAAACGGTACAGTGTTCTCATTGATGGAAAATATACTTCTGCTTTTTGTGACCGCATATTTGAACAGTCTCGCGGAAAGTTGGATTACATCGGTGACTGGCATCGCCATCCAGGATGGTCTTTGCGGTCAAGTTCTCAAGACCTAACCGCCATGCATACAATTCGAGATTCTGGGTGTTGCTCCATACCTTACCCCATTACGGCAATTTACCGAAGAAGGCCGGAGAAGATCATTGCGTATGTTTTCAGTGCTGACCGGTTAAAGCGCGTAAAAATGACGTGGATCGACTAGCGTGATCGCGGCAGAGTCTGCGTTGAAGCCAAGCGCTCGTTTCGCCTCCTGAATCGTAACCTCTCCGTCCCTTATACGTTCCAGCATGGATGAGTCTTTGGCTACGATGCGTTTGCTTCAGGCACGTAACCATGGCTGGCCCCGGTTAACTGAGCCACATTCTTTGTGGCCTGCCCAAATGAACTTCCACCCAAGTTTGGGTGAATGTCCGTTCTGGCCCCTTGCCGCTCCTTCCAGTAGTGGTAACAGCGCAAGAGCCGCTGCTGCCCGTTGGCTGGCATCCAGGTCCCTCCGTGTATGCTTCGCTGCTATCCATTGAACCGGCCCGACACTTCCGAATGAGAAATAGAAATTTCCCTATTGATAGATAGTGACAAGTAGAAGTATCATGCCTACCCATGAAAGCACGTAAGACGCTGCACACCGTCATGGTTTGCAGTTTTATCATTGCTGCCTGCTTGCAGACACAGGCAAAGAAAGCCGATTTACCCGATGATATTCTCTCCGCAAAAACTATTACGGTACGGGTGAAGTTTGTTGGAGATGGAACAGTTACTGACAAGAAGACCAAACGTTGGGGGCAGCCTCCTCGCCATCACGCCTCAGCAGATGAATTGAGAACTTACACCGATTATGCGCGTGCTGAGGTCGAAGAGGTGTTCACCAGAAAACAGAGATTTCAGGTAGTCTCCGATCCATCCAATGCCGACCTTGTCTGTCTGGTAATCATTTACGCGCCTCACTTATTTGACGGAAGAGTGAGCGGAGCCTTTTATGAAGTCGTAATGGTCATGAAAGGTGGAACCAGTACGCATTGGGACGGAGCGCCGATATGGATGACAACAGACTTTGACTTAGCTCGCAAAAACTATAAGGACAACGTAGCGATACTTCACGACCAGATCGAACAGACTGAAAAAACTAAGCAACGAGGGACGCAATGACAACAAACCTGTTGAGGATTGCCGGGTTGCTGATTGTCACATTGACTATTACTAACGCCTATGCCGCCCGATTTCACAGTGATATTTACCGAGCGAGCACAGTGTACGTATGTGAACTCGCTCACGATAAATGCGAACGGTCCGCACCTGAACTGATTCAAAAGCTATTTGTAAACAGGAACCGCTGGACGTTCGTTACCGAGCCTGAGAAAGCTGATTTGATCTTGGTGTGGTTCGGCAATTCCTATACTGCATCAACTGCCATGGGAAGAGTCAGCATTAGCAATACGTGGCACTTCAGCGGACTCGTTGTGCTTAAGGGTGGATCGGCCCCGGATTGGAATGCTGTGCCCCTCTACGTCACAAACGGAAAATACGCATCACCGATGATTCAGGAGTTTTACGATGAAGTCATTCAGACTGCTCCTCTCTTTGTGCCGCCCAGTGCGCTCGTTTCAATGCCAAATACTACTCACCATATAGTGGGATGGGGCCGAAGCATTGAAGAATATACGCAGATTCTCGCAGATGAGCCGGGGAATGCAATGGCGTACTATGCGCGTGGGGCGGCATACTTTGATTTGGGTGAATATGAGAAGGCGATCAAAGACTTCAATATGGCGCTGATCCTGAAGCCGGACTTTGAGGAGGCACAGACACGGCTGGAATCGGCCAAGAAAGCCAAAGCCGCCGCTGATTGCCATTACCAGATTTTCTGTCCGAAATGAGGAATTGAAAAGGACGATGCTGCACTACAGTCAAAATCCGAACACCGAGAAACTCCTGGCGTTGTGCGTTTCCGCATCAATCCTGCTATTTCTCATGCAAGCCAATCCGGCCCCAGGTTATGAAACTGAACTCACGCATAAAATCGAAGCGGATGGAGGAAAGGTCTATCGGATTCGGGCCGGGGTACCACCAGGGCGGGTTTCCCGGGGCCAAGCTTCATGGCGCGTTTCATTCTCCTGTGATTCGTCGTAAAAACCGACCCGACGATAGCTCGGAATCGAGGCTATGTCAATGAAAACGAGCAGGTTAGCTCGGTAATGTTAACAAGGGTCTGGATGTCATAGAAAACAGGAATGTTACTGCCCTTTAAAGCTTGCTTTGACTAAAATCCAGCCATGCCAGCCCTTCCTCTTTTGCATGATGCCTCGCAATGGCTTACCGCTACGATTTCAACCGTGGTTGGAGCTGCGTTCGGTTTCTCATCCAGTCTGTGGCTCGATGAGATCAAAACGCGACGGGTCGAAAGAAGGCTACGACGGCGATTACAGAGGCAATCTACACAGAGTTAGCGATGCAGCATGCTTTGATTAAGGACCTTATATTGAAGGCAGCCCAGACAACTTCGTCTCAGCAACTGGAAGGCACAGCGGCGGTACTGAAAAAGACACGGGCCGACGCCTATGAGTTCGCAAAGTCTCAACCGGCAATTTTCTACGAGCTGAAAGACGCTATGATAATCGATGTGCTCTACAGCCACATTCATCATGCTGTAGAGCACGATAAGGCTCCCTCATCAACGACGATTGGAGTATACCAACTATTCATTCAGAGTCTGGAGGATTCGGTTCTGCGTGGCGACATTGACATGCAGAGCATGGAAGAGACGGCACCGGATGACTACAAGCACTTTTCCGGCATCCGCTCCCAGGCACTTGCTGCTGGGAACTAAAATGCCCCACTACCGTACAGCAATCCTTACCTATCTCGATGTTCTTGGATTTAGTGAATTGGTGCATCAGTCTGCCAGTGATCCTGCCAAAGTAAGCGAGATCATGAGTATCTTAAAGATCGCGAAGAAGAGGGGCACCTGCGGGATTGCGACCGGCGGTGAGTATGCAACAAAGATCATCACTCGCACGTTTACTTTCTCTGATCTCATAATTCGCATCACGTATGTGGAACCTCATGATGATTTAATTGTGAGGCTGAATATGGAATTGATGATGCTGGCAGGCATCCAGTGTGAGCTGACAGCGATTCACGGAATTTTATTACGCGGCGGAGTTTCCCTGGGGCCGTGCTATGGAGATGACGAGTATCTATTTGGGCCAGCGCTAATTCAGTCGTACCGGCTTGAGGAACAAGTCGCCCTATTTCCTCGGATCGTCATTGATACGGATTTAGTTACCGAGGCTGCGAAGCGTCCCAATGAGATTTAGCCCAAGGTCTTTCGTCGCGGCGAGGATGCGAGTTATTTCATTGATTATCTCTACGCCGGTTGGCAGAATCCGTCCGGCGGTTTCATACGCACTGGGTTCAGGAATGCTGACGCCATGATGAGCGCCCATAGATTTATTATCGAAGATAAACTCAATCATGTACGCGGAGATCGCGCTAGGCAGAAGCTCCTTTGGACTGCGCTCTACCATAATTCTGTGATTGACCGACTCACGCTGGACGGCGGCAATGTTCCGGCCTCTCTCAAAATTTCTGACCTACTGCTGAGATGATCGAGAAACAGGGAACGCTCATTTGAAGAACTTCCTGACTTCATCTCGCACAAGGCGGGCCAGAGCAATTACCAAAATGAGCAGGCAGGCAACGTGAACAATAAAATCGTCGATTGAGGGCCAATCTGGGTGCATCGCAGTTCACTCCTTTTATAGAAGCAAACCGCAAAAACATTGTCATGGCTTGGGGAACGCGAGTCAAGAGCGCGAGGGGGTTGTGGAAAAAGTTTCGATTCCGCTGGGCGTCCTCTGGGCATACGCTGGGCGCAGAGTAGCAATTCTAAGCAAATTGCGACTGTCGGTAACAGCAACAATCCACGATCTTTGGGGCTATTTTTTTGATTCTTTGCCTGGAATTGCTTCTCTCTGCCAGCGTACGCCCAGAGGACGCCCAGCGGACACGCTTCAGGAAATAAATTTTCAATGGAAGTCATTCAAGGTAACTTCAGGCGCACTGTCTATCAACGGTGTGCTGTGCCAGCCCCGCAGATGCACTATTCCATCCCGGTTCTTTACCCTACCAGGCACGCCGATCAAATCTTCAATGCAGCTCTTCCAGCCAAAATCGGAATTCCACGGGGAGTAGCGGCGTCGAGTAGGAGATGCGATACGTAACCGGCAGCTAGTCCATTGAGAAAGCCAGCCAGCAATGTCCAGATCAATTCACCTATTTCTGCCCAAAGCTGTTCGAGCGGGGTTCGCTGGATCGGTAACCACTCGCCTGTTTGAGCGTCCTCGACGTGAGGCACCCGGCACTTGACGGCATTCTGCCGACAGATGCTGGCCCAGTTAGTCAAAGTTTGTTGGGCATAGATCAAAACCCCGCCTGCGCTTGCACTGTGGCAGACGCCACGATGCCAGGAACAAACTGCGGGTTCGAGCCAGTCAGGAGCCATCCCGCCCACCATCCCACCAAGGGCACCGCCCATCATTTCGATCAGAAGGTGTGGCTTCGTTTCCTGCTGTGCTTGAACGGCAGCCAGGGCAACTCCCGCAGCCGCGCCGACGTATTTATGTGTCTCTCTTCCGGGCATCAACTTTCTCCTTTGAAATGCAGCGTACCACGGGCCGGTAAACTTGTCGTCAATACAGCCCCAGCTTTAACTCCCCCGCTCCATCCTCGCCATTACCATCCGCGTCAGTTGGAGCGAGTCCGAAACCACAGCCGTGACCTTCGGCGAATGCGTGATAGCTTCGCCGCGCAGCCGGATAGCAGCGACAATCGAAGCCGCTATGAGCAATGCGGCGTCCTGCTTAGGTTGCTGTTTCCGCAGGCAAGCCGGATTCCGCCGGGGGATACCCGGCTCGATGTCCTTCGATACATATCGGTATGTCGATCCGCAGCAGAGGCACTGCAATACCGCTGAACTGCCAGGCGGCGTGACTGCGCTACGTCCATGTTCAGATTGCGGATCACAGGCGAAGCATACAATCACGCACTTGCACCCGGCGCATATGACGACCCAAGCCTCAGAGGACATGAAAAAACATTAGGCGAAGTACCAGCGAAAGTCAAATCATTGAAGTAAGATTGATTACGGATCAATGACCATTATCTTTCTTGCCTATAGATGCCCGATGCGATTTCGGATGAGCTTGCCCGCCAGGGCCAGCGAGTCTATGAATGCTTGGCAATAAGTGAAGTCTTTTCGCTTGCGCAGGAGCATTTCGATGCACAAATCGTCATAGGCGCTGGGATTGAAGAGAAATGGGCCACAGAAATTCAGCAGCATTACCCGACATTGCACCTAAAGCCAGGTGCTACCGCGAAAGATGTCCTGTTGGAGCTGAACGTGAAAGGCGCAAAGGTGCAATGATTCAGTCTCCATACTGTTCCGACTTGCGGATCATTTCCTCAAACAATTTTTTCACGTCAGCAAAAGTCCGTTCTGGAGCGTTGTTCCATGTGCTGATTTCATATCCGGCAGAAACACCAAGCGTTTCCTTCAGGATGGTGTCTCGAATCAGTTCAAATCGGGCGTACCCCACGCTGGGGGTCTCGTAGGAGTGTTCACAGATCATGCAGATTACTTCAAGGATGCAGCTCAGCGGGCCTCCATAAGGCCGGTGTTGATTCCACATTTCACCGTTAGGACCAAAAGACTCAAGTGCATCACGCAACAGCCGAGATGTTAATGGTTGCCCTAAGAGCATGATGTCAGAATCCGTCTCTATGGCCGCGACAGGAAACCAGTGACAGGGTTCCCACCACAGAATCCGGTGCGGAAGTCGCATATTAACTGAAATCAATCCAGAGAACAATGCTTTGCCCTCCGCCTCGGAGCATGAGCTGTCCGTTAAAATGAGCGCTACAGACTCTTCAATCTCGATCCTGAAGATATGGAATCAAAACTGATAGCCCGGAATACGCAAAAGAAGTAATCGATATTGAGAGCAGCGCGGCAAAGAAAAATTATCCTAGGAGTGGAGCAGGTATGGAAATCTCAAACGGTGTCTTGGCTGCCCTGCTGAGTCATTTAGATAACATTGACTCAGAAAGGAAGGTTTACTTGCAACTGCTGCGCAAGCACGGTACGCAGCCCAGCCTCTTGCGAACGATTGAGTTGCTTCGGGAAGTTGAGGGAGAAGTCTGGATTAAAAACGCCAAAGATGAATTGGCGCGTGGTGTGCCTGCGGCGGCGGTGCTGAGTAAGTTCCGTGACAACTTTATCAGGCATGAGTCCTGATAGTCATTGTGGCTGAGTGGAAGAGATGTTTGCCATCAAACCTGATATGCAGAAGGGCACTCGGGAAAAGCCGCTCAAAGCTGTTCCCCGTTTCATTGCGGTTGGGCAGCAAATACCATCCTGGCGTTGAATCCGATCTCTGGCTCAAGCGGCGCTTCAATCAAGAGAAAGAAAAAGGCAGCGGCGTAATCCACGCCCCATCCTACCGTGGGCATTGAATGAGAGTTTTTTTAAGTATTCAGCAGCCCACTTTTTGCAAGTAGCAGCTCATCTCACAAACCGTTCCCCAAGTTAGTGAGGTATCTGTAATGCCATCTCGTCTGAAAGTAGTTCTAACCCTGTCACTCTTCGTTTTAAGCCTTAACATTTCTCTAACAGCCCAGTCCACCGCGAAATGTGGCTTCCAAACCCTCAACATTCAAGGCCCTCCAGGTACTAGGACGCGCCCCTTAGAACTCAGCGATAAGGGAGCCATTGTGGGCTTCCTGCAACAAGGCACAGACGCAAACTTGCACACCACTGGTTTTCTTTTAAGCGATGGGAAGTTCACACACTTCAGGTTCCCAGGTTCGTCGCTGAGCGCAAAGGGTCTGTACAGTTTCGCTCTGCCCCTAACCCGATATAAGTCATGCAGAAGGGCGTCCGCGCAAAGCCGCTTAAGGATGTAGCCCGTTTCATCTTACCCATGCGGCCAAAGATGGTTCCGAAGCTGCCCGATGACCGCTCGAAGTGGCTGCTCGAACCGAAGCTCGATGGCTATCGGGTGATCGCCGTGAAATCCGGCGGCCATGCCGAGATCTATTCGATGGACTCAAAGAGTTACAACCGGGAGTTCCCGGCGATCTACGATGCGGTCTCAGGATTGTTCGTGAAAGATGTGGTTCTGGACGGTGAGATCGTGGCTGTGGAAGAGAATGGCCGCCCGAACTTTAACGCGCTTCAAAACCGCCGGTCAACAAAGCTGCCCATCTATTACATCGCTTTCGACTGCCTGCACTTCAAAGGGCGGGATCTGCTGGACAAGCCGATTGAAGAGCGGAAGAAATATCTGGCTGACCTCGCAAAGGACTTTGTGAGGCCGATGCAGCCAGTCTTTGAGTTCGCGCCTGAGATTGATCTGGAAACTGCCACGAACGCAGTACGCCAAACGAAGATCGAAGGATTAGTCGCGAAACGCCTGGGCAGCCGCTACCAGCCTGGAGTCGAAACAGACTATTGGTTGAAGCACAGACTCAATCAGGAGGACACGTTTTTCATCGGCGGCTACATTCCAGGATCACATGAAATAGAAGGGCGATAAGGAAACGTCTCCTGACGGCCTTTGGATTGCGCCTAAATACAGCCTCAAAGGGCCAGCAGGCGAACGGGCTTGGGATAATCGGCCCGGCGGCCCACCAAACAGTGGCAGGTTTTTGGAATTGGCTGACATTGCCCTCGGCGCGAAAAAGCCTTCCCCGAAAAAGCGAAAACCAGCCCTTGCAAATACGCATGACAAAAGCAAAACGGAACCGTATAGCCGCTGATCGTTTCGATAGCCCAAAATAGGCAGACAGATTGCAGGGTTCGGGGAGTCAGGGCGTCTGCAATAGACCGGCTGCTACTGATATTGGGCCGAGAAATAGTCAGCCCAGCCGGGTGTTGCACCGCGCTCGCTAACGAGGTAGACCATTACCAGTTTGCTGCTTGAAGAAGAATTCTGTAGATGAACCGTTAAATTGAGCTTTTATGGCCTTTCTTGCCCAGAACTGGGCATAAATTTCACTACCGTTACCGAGCCATAAATGCAAATAGTGAGGATATGGCAACGTCACCAACCCTGAGAAATTGTTTGCACGAGCATTCGTCCCCGGACATACTGCGGCTGCCCAATATCCAACGATAAGGTGTGCATTAGATTGTGAAGAAGGCTGCTCTGTGACTATTCTGATGCAGAGATAGCTATTGGGGCCTAATTGGGCTTCCCAGTATGGAGTTGTAAGATCAAACACTTGCGCTGATTGAATTGGAACCGCAGCGCGGGTCGTAGCAAGCAGAACAACTAGTGCAATAAGACGTAAGCGCATTGCGTTCTCCGAACAGTCTTTTGCTGCGATCTAGTGATGAAACAGCCAAATTGAAAGTACGACCACGAACCAGATGACTGTTGCACCAAGAGCGATCAACTTTGACCAAAATGCACGCTTGGCGAGGGCATACCACACATCATCGTCATACATAACAGTGGGGTTATTGCCTATTTTCGTTCGGGCCTTGTCCTCAACATGAAGGGCAAGCAAATAGTGCAAGGCGTCAATGGCCAGAACTAAGATCAGGGCCGCTTCTATGCCGACGAGATTCCATTTCAGCTCTGGGGAGAGCGACTTTGCACCCTCACGCAACGGGCTGTCCTTGCTGGTCAGCATTGCCCATGAGAGGGCCAAGATTCCAACACTCAATGTACGACATTGAGTGCTTAGCTGATTGCTGGCCTCACCGTATGCCTTTACGACTTCCTCTCTGGTCGGCATGAGTTACGTCCTTCATTTGGAAGTTCCGCCCTTGCGGTCCCGATAGTGATTGCCAGTTTTTTTGTTCTTGTAGTGACCGCCTTTGTGCGACGATCCGTGCCCGCCCTGATATTGCCGTCATGGCTTCAGAATGGGACTTCTTGTTATTCGTCAGTTCTCATTGCTACAAAGCTTTGATCTCCTGTTGAGCTTGTGAACCATCCAGCCAAATCACCGCGATCATTGTTGCGGATCACTGGCGTCGAAATTGCGTTCGGGGGGTTTACGAAGCCGAAGCGGCCATGCAGGAACAAGAAAACGTGATCGTTCGATGATGGATCGGCGAAAACACCGGCAATAGAACCTCGCTCATTAATGCTTTCAGCGACAGAGAGCGTTGACTCAGCCGATACGTCAATGGTCGTAAATATGTGGCCTGATAACAGAAAGGCGTGTGTATGTCCGGCTGTGTCGTCGTAGTTGCCCACGATGTCTCCCCTGGCATTTATGTCCCCGGCAACAGTGGCTACGGCGTTAGGGACATCAATCGTGGTGAAGTTATCGTCAGAGCGCAGAAAACCATGGAACACTTGAGAAGCGTCCACATATAGTCCCACAATATCTCCACGGTTGTTCATTCCTTGCACGAACGTGCTGGTTGTGCCCGGAAAATCGAAGACTGCTAAATGCCCTTTGATTAGCGTAAAAGAATGCGTCCCGATTGAATCGCCGAAAAATCCGCCGACTTCGCCACGGTCATCCACCGCGATGCATCGAGTGAACTGCGCCCCAGGCACATCCACCGCAGAAAACACTCCGTGCAAAAAAGTAAATCCGTGCAGAGTAACCCCGGTGCCTTCGGAGGGCAGGCGGAAACTGCCTACCAAGTCCCCGCGATTGTTGATTCCTGTTACATGCGTCACAAGCGCACCCGGATACGATATGGTGGCAAAGGTATACCCGGCTGCTGTTTGCGCAGGAGCACCAAGGGTGCTGACGACGAGCAAGAACACGGTCGTAATGAAAGCTTTCCTCATTGATGTTCTCCTTTATTAAGTTGTAAAGGGGGTAAGCGGAAGCATACTACTCTGCCAACCATCTAGCAAATGATTGGGGACCGATTACCATATTAGAGACCGCTAATGTGCTCGTCGAAAAAGCGCTTGCCCATTCAAGCCTCCTGAAATATACTTCCTCCTCACCCCTTAGGCCAAAACCTTTGTCCTCGGAGAACGCTGATGAGGAAACCTCTTAGGCTGTTACTCGCTCTCGCCCTGGCCGTGCCGGTCTGGCCGCAAGCGCAACCGAAACCCTCACCGTCGCCCACTCCACAAGCGTCCTCGCAGGCCACGACCCCCGGCCCCTGCGCTGCGGACTATTACCGCAATAGCGACGGCGTTTGTGTCGTCCGGTTAAGACGCATGGATCGGCTGTTCCGCTGGGCGCAACGGCACAATGCCGGGATGGGAGCTATTCGTTTAGTCAGCACAGGCGCGGGACGTGCTCACATCATGGAGGGGTAGCGAAATGGTTGTGAAGATCATCTAAGAGTTGCACCGTACCCAAAAAGCAGCCTTGAGCCGCGCAAAGGTGATCGATAATGGCCGAAATGAAACCAGACGCGAACGCACTCTACGCTGGAGCCTGCCAAGAGACTGCTGCCCGTATTCAGATGCGCGAAACGGTTCTGGTGGCTTTCATTACTATAAGTAGCGCGATAATCGGCGTATCGCTCAAGGAGGACTTCAGATCGGCAAGCGCGATTGAAGGATACATTGCCCTCGCCGCAGCCCTTTTAGTGCGACACCACGACCTTATTATCGGTCTCTTGGGGAAATACCAGTACGATCTGTGTCAGTTCGGCAAGAAGTCAAAAGAGAAGGACTCTGCTGTGCCGCCTTTGTGGTTTTCTGAAGACTATTATCCTTGCGTGTTCAAGGTGCGTGAAATGCGGGACAAGGCCCAGCACTCATTCATATTGATCGCCGCCATCGCAGCACTTCTCTTGGCGTTTCCTCCGGCCCTGCAACAACACGACATGAAGGTGCTAGGCTGCCATTTCAGTTCCAGATATGTCCAGTGGGTTGCGTGGATTGGTAGCGGATTTTCCTCACTCTGTGCGTTTGTCGTAACCCGCAACTCCCTCCACAGGCGCAAGGAGATTGCTCACGAAATGCTTCAGAGGATGAGCCATGGGTAAAAGGGATCGCAGGCTGCCTCTATTCCTTGGATGGCTGCACAATCACCGGAACGGGAGCGGGCGGGACCTGCTCCAGGCACTCGCCCTCACACTCTTCATCGCCACAATCAGGACACAATCCCAGTTTGATACGTAGTCCGCGTTCTTCCAGCTCTTCCTGTTCGTCAAGGTAATCGGCGACAATTTCATCAGCCGCATCTGATACGTCCTCCTTGCAGAATGCAGCCAGTTCTGCAAGGCGGCGATACGTCTCCGGCCTGAATCTGATCGTGAAAGCGTTTTTAGTTGGCATGAGTCCTAAGCACGACTGGCAGGTAACATCACCAGTGCTCCTTTACGCTGTAAGCTGGCAAAAAATTCCCGTACGTGGGCCTCAGCAGCGGCTTCGATTGCTTGCTTCTCCAACGCCTCCAAGGTCGCGTCCCCAAATGTGTCCATGAAGAATTCGATTGCTTCATCTACCACGGCCTCAGGTGTGTTGCCTGTGAACCTGGCATAATTCATCAGTCTGCGTACGTCACGAGATCTAACGAAATGCTCTCAACTTCGGTTTCCATAATGTGTCCCTTTGGCTCGTAAAATTTACTGCTTGGGCAGATCGCTCCAGACTGTGCGATCCACCCCCAGTGCAGCTTCGGCGGCTCTTAGCAACTCAGACGGGCTAAGCTGCGAGTGCTCGTCCAGCCAAACGCGACGTTTGGCGGCGTCCCACCCGTGCGCTTTTAGCAGGTCTCCCGTCCGTGCTCTTGCCGATTCCCGTGTTCTTTTCTTCCTTGGTGTCATGGCCCTCTTGCCACAGTATGACGGTCAAGTGTGAGCGATCACTGACGACATACTGCTGTTTGTCTTGATACAGCACCCATTGAGCGGCGGCATTCAAAGATAACCGGATGCCTCTTGCATCAATCATTCCCTTGAGCTTTTCGAGCATCCAGACCTGTTCCAGTGCTAACGCCATATCGAATTCGCCAGAGGAATCCTTGTGGGGTTCGCAGAAAGTCTGGCCGGACCAGCGTTCTCCGGTTGAGCTGTGAATCGTGAAATTACCAGTGTAGGGGCCTTCTGAACGAAGGACAACCGTATATCCGTCCTCTCTGGCGGCCTGAGTTGTATTGGAAAGTGTTTGGGACTGCGGGCGACGCTCATCGCTGAGCGCCGCCTCCTGCTGAATGTTCATTTGAAATCTCGCTTTCGCGTTAGATGGATCGGCGCTTTTTAGGGGGCCGACCAGACGCGCTGACCAGGGGTGACCAGCGATTCCAACGCGATGATCTCTCGTTGGCTCAAACGAGTCAAGTCGGCGTCAAGAATTATTTCTTGGGCGTCTGCGTGGGGGTCAGCGGGAACTGTCAATCAGAATGAGAGCAGACAAGCAGCTTAAAATCTATTTTAAGATGTCAAAATGCAGAATGACATCGTTCTAGCCAATGGTCCTTTTGTCGGCACAACGCCTCCGCCCGTTCCCAACATCCGACTCAGCCAGGATTCACAGTTGCTGGAATCCTTGGTTCCGTATCCAATGCGAATTGAGGACCCAAACCCTTGGGCACCTCTCGAAGTGACTTTGGGCGCTCGACGCCTTTACCTCGAAAAACCAGCGGTGTCTATGAAGCGATTGGAGCCAGACGGTAGAGTAGGAAATGAGACTGTTGACGCTTTTTGCACCATTTTTCGCGTGATCTGCATTCGGCAGCCGTCTGATCCTTTTCCTGATCCACCTGAAGTATGGGAAGTGGTGAAGGAATTGCTGACTTGGATTCGAGTGAAGGCGCGGCATTATTGGTTGTCGAACCGTTGATAGAACCTCTCTGGTTAAGCATTGGAAATGAGCTGAGGTTGAAGTGGCATCCGCCCGTCGCTGAGTCTCTGTTTTGTGATGCTCTTGTAAGCGCTGTCTCCGGTGATGAGTCAAAGGCGGTTCTGGAACTAGGAGTCGCAGCGGAAGTTGAAATTACGCGTATGCTTGGAGATGTGGCGACTTTTCTCCCTGACACGCCGCAAAAATCCAAGTTCCGCAAAAAGGGGGAGCGGGATAAATTCCCAGAAAAGTTTATCGATTGGCCGACACGCTTAGGTCTTGAAGACGCAACGGCGTTCAAGATGCAAAGTCTTTATACCGGCTGGACAGACCAGGTTAGAGAACTTTACCAAATGAGAAACGGCGTCGCCCACAGCGGCCAACTTCATTCAAAAAAGGGTATCGCAAGTTATGCGCTTTCGACCAATGCATTATTTGCATATACCCGAGCGCAGCGTGAGATGGCCGGGGTAAGTGTGTATTCGTACCCTCAGGGGCAATCCGCGTATAAACAATTGATCGGCTTTCGTGATGGCATTTTCAGGGTCGAAACATCAATGACGGTCGGACACTTCCTCTGATTGAGGTCTCGAACAGATTTCTTTACACGCGCCTAAAAAGCTCTGGCAAGCTGATTTTCAGGCCGCGTGCGACCTTCTCCACGTTCACAATTGACACGTTCCGGGTGCCGCGCTCGATACCGCTGTAGTACGTCCTGTGCAGGCCGCAGCGCTCCGCTGCCTCTTCCTGATTGATCCCTTGTTCCTCGCGTATGCGGCGAATTGCCCGGCCAAAGCGAATTTTGATGTCCAGCGGCATTGGCTGCCAATCTTCAAGGAATACAGCCGATGCGTACACACCCTATGAGTCACATACCCTATTGACTCTGATATGGGGTTTGAGACAGGATGGGACCACCATGAGCAGCCCTGCCTCAGCATTGGTCGCCATCGTCGCTGTCATAGCGGCCTGTGCTTTGATTTGGAATCTCTGGAAAAGGCAACGGGAAGAAATTATTGAGCGGCTGGGAGGCGATCAGATACTCGCAGACCGCTTTCTTGATTCTGGGCGTTTGTCTTGGGCTGAAGATCGGATAGCCCTCTCGGCAACGTGAGCAGCGTCACATGTGCGTAGCGACGGGGTGCCGCAAGATCGTTGTTGGGCGAAGGATATTCGCGCACTGCGAGGAGCACCTGGATAAACACGAGCAGGACTGGCTGAAGGAAGAGATTGAAACCCAAATTGCTGAGGGGCGATGGCCAAAGCCCAAATCCACTGATTGCCTAACAAAAGCGTTTGAGGAAACCTTTCAGGAGCAGGACAAGGAATTCATGCAGGAGCGGATTTCCCGGAAGGAGGCGGCTTTGACCGCTGCATACAACCTCGTGAATCAAGCCGATGCTCAACGCTTGGAGCGTAGGGCATAACTGCCTCAGGAACTAAGGCAAAGACTGGAACGCAACCCAAATCGTCTTTGAATTTTAGGTTCGCTTTTCCTGCAATGGCACGCTACCATATTTTCCAAATTTAAACTTTCCCCTTGCGATCCAGCGCTGGATCAAGAAAAACCGAACCGTCACAAAAGTAGGCTGTACCGTAAAGCAACTCCGAGCTACACTCGGGTCGTTTGCCAAAGCGGTACCAAAAGGGCGATTTTATTGATGAAAAAAACTATAGTCGAAAACAAGATGCCGTGCGCCGTCATTTACATCCGGGTTTCGACGGATGAGCAGGCCAGTCAGCAGCACAATCTCCTAGCGCAAGAGCGCAAGTGTGTCGATTATTGCAGCCGCAACAGCTTGGAGCCGCTGAAAGTTTTTACGGACGCGGAATCTGGCCGCACCGACGACCGCCCACAGTTCCAGGCCATGATTCGGTTTTGCCATCAACATCGTACCCGCATTACTCATGTCGTGGTCGCCGATCTGTCAAGATTTGCCCGGTCAGTGCTGGACCAGGCAAAGGCTTTGGAGACCTTTGCAAACCTCAACATCAAGCTCTGTTCCGTGGACGAGGCTCACATAGACGGCACGGCTGCTGGCAAGCTGGCGTCAAACATTCATGGTGCATTCAACCAGTTCTTTTCAGACTCATTGTCAGAGCGAACCAAATTCCGTATGGCGGAAGCTGTGCGTGCCGGTCGTTTTCCCTGGCCAGCGCCGATTGGCTATCTGAATACAGGCGGCGGTCAGTTCAAGGTTGATCCTGAACGAGCACCTATGGTGCGCCGTGCGTTTGAGCTTGCGTCTCAAGGTAGCCATGCAACGGACGCGATACGCCGCACGCTGGGTGCTCTGGGACTACGCACGCGCTGTGGTCACGAGATACCCCGCCAAACCTTCCTTTCCATGCTTCGCAATGAGCTGTATGCGGGCTGGGTGTGTGGGGCCGGAATTCGCGTAGCAGGAAAGCACGAAGCGATAATTTCAGAAAAGCTCTTCGCGGATGTTCAGCGGGTACTGGACGGCAAAGCGAACGGAATTGCGATCCCGCATCCCAAAGGCAATCCAGACTTTCCGCTGCGCGGATTCGTCAAGTGTGGCACTTGTGGGAAAGGTTTGACGGCAGGGCATGCGACCGGCAGGAACAAGGTAAAGCACGCACGCTACTGGTGCTGGAATGGTGAATGTCCGTCCAAGGTGGGCGTATCGAAGGCGCAGTTGGAGACGGATTGGGTGCGTCTGCTGGCGATGTACCAACCAACGGATGAATATCTGGAAGAAACCGGCAAGATCGCAATGAGAGCATGGGAGCAGCGGCAGTCCCGTATAGGTGAGGACTCGCGGGCAATCACGATGCGCTTACAAGAGCAAACCACTTTGAACCAAAAGCTGATTCTGGCAAAGCTCAAAGGCGAGATCAGCCAGAGCGATTTCGACGCCGTGAAACCGGGAATAGACAAAGAGATCGCTGACATCGAAGCAGCGAAAGATGCGCTAGAAATGGAGACTTCCACGATGTCGAGTCTGATGGAAGCGATGAGGTTCAAACTGGCCAATCTGGTGGAAACTTGGCGAGAGGGCGGAATCAGCGACCGGTGTGAGCTGCAAAACGCGATGTTTCCTGACGGATTGCCCTACAGTCCCAAAAACGGCTTCTTTGAACCGTCTAAATCCGCACTAATCAATGACATGGTCGGTATGTTGACCGAACTTTGTCAAGTTGGCGTCCCCGACGGGATTTGAACCCGTATTACCGCCGTGAAAGGGACTGATTGGTCCGTAACATATTGAAACAACGCAGCAACGGATGGCTCCCAAATGCGTTACCAGTAAGCTTCAGGACAGCTTCGTGGATCATGAATGGATCATGAAATGTCGGTGCTCAATGCCCGAAGGTTACCGCTCAAGACCACCACCGGCTGCAACGCTTAGGGTTTAACGCTTTCTCAATCGCCATATTTGACCGGCGCAACGTATGATGTCGATGCGACGACTTGCACCGCAGACATCTAAGGCGTCCTTCGAGAAAAGCCGGCTTAGTGGTGAACGAACGGATCTTTGCCCGCCCTCCCTTTGGACAGGCTGCCAGACATATTCTCCCCACTCTCGGTGCCGTCGAAGAAAGCCCTAGAAGGGTTCCCCGCAGTGATGGGCATGATGCAAAGCAGGTCGAGTGCCAAGATGGGATTATGGAAGCAACGAATCTGTTCCATATTCAGAACAATTCTGTGGTTGTGGATCCTATATGCCGAACTGCGAGTCGAACCAAATCTCTCAGGATTAACTTAAAGAAAGCCCTGAACTGTAGACGATTTTGTGCGGAGAAAGCCTCCGACTTCACTAAATCGCAACAGGTCTCAACAAGCGGCGTGCAACAGGTTCAATATCAATCAGTTAGGAACAACAAATTTCAGCAGGTTTCAATAAGGGTTGGGATCTGGTTCGGAACTCCTTCTCCGCAAGAAAAGGAAGCAGGATGAATTCATGCCACACCCAAGCACCACAAGCAGGAAACCAATTCCAAAGGAGAAATTACAGTGACTGGCGCTCGAGTGCCTGGCCAAGATCCAGGAAGGGTGCCTTCGCCATCTGGACCTTCTAGTTAATTTCTGGAAAGGATTGCATGATAAGCTTGCCAAGCTGCCTGCCAAATCCAGCGCGGCCGCTTGAAATAGAAAAACATGGAAGAGCAAACGCGCTTCATTGACTATGCAGTATTCCAGCAGGTTGACGTAAGAGTTGGCCGCATTCTTTCCGCGGAACCGGCGGAAGGATGCAGAGTGCCTGCATACAAACTTACATTAGACTTTGGACCTGAGATTGGGACGCGACGAAGCATCGCGCAAGCCACCAACTATCCGCGCGAGTCATTGGTGGGAAGGCAGGTGCTTGCCGTGGTGAACCTCAAGCCACGCCAGGTCGGCAAACATACATCCGAGGTCCTGGTGCTGGGCGTGCCCACCCAGGAACGGGGAACAGCGCTGATCATTCCGGAAATGGACGCTATCACAGGCGGAAGATTGTTTTAGGACCATTTTCGGAATCGGCAATGTAGAAAGCGGCAGACATGATTAAGAACCAGACCGTTCAACTTCCTGCGCAGGAGACGGGACTTCCGCAGGTAGAGCTGCGAACAGGCGCGCCTTATGCGAACCTGATCACCCATCATCTGCAGTTTGCTTCCGCCATTGCGGAATATTTTGGCGTAGAACCCGGCCAAGTCATTCCTGCTGCGGGAGCGACTGGCGCGATTGAAGCCGTTCGAAACCACGTTTTCCGCTCCGCGCTGAAGCCGGCGCCGGGCCTGCTGACCGTTTCCCCCGGCTACTGGCGCGCGAGAGAATGTTTCCAGGGATTCGGGTTCAAGGTTTTCACGGTTGAAACGCGCGCCGGGAATTTCCGGATTGATGAAGCTGAACTGATCAACAAGACCGCAGAGATCCGCCCGGACGCAATCTATCTCAGCCTTCCCAACAATCCCACCGGGGCCGTCTTTGACCCGGAGAAGATTGTCCGAGGCGCACCTGAGGGTACGGCTATTCTTCTGGATTTGACCCTTCCCAGCCGGGCCCTGGATACCCGAACACTAACACAGAAGCTGTTCCGAAACTTTTTGGGAAGAAAGAAGCTGTTCCTTATTGGATCAACTTCAAAGTCTCACAATACGGCGGAATATCGCATCGGGTGGGCGATCTGCGCCAACCCGGAAGATGCATTGCAGTTGAAGCAGGAGAACCGCAATGTTGTGTCGTCTGTTTCGGTGGATTATGCCCTGCGGCAGATGGAAGTGCATTCCCCAGTGACAGAGATGATTTCGGAGTCATTCGCACGGCTTCGTGCGGCCGAAGCAGGCGGCGGATTCGAGTTGATAGAGCCGCCCCGCCATGTCGAAACGGGTTATGTCCTGATCCGGCCGGCCCAGGAAATATCCATGCTACGGCAGTCTCTGGAACACCGCGGGATTTCAGTGCTGTGGGGTTCGGAATGCGGCCTGACGGATGAATATATCCGGCTGGAAACTTCGGCACCGGCAAATATCGAAATATTTATCAATGCGTTAAAATCGCTTCTCAGAAAAAAACAATCGGCCTAGGCTCAATCCAATTGCCGGGCCAATGGCTGCCTGCATGCATTCTCTTACCAAGTCACAGTGGCTTCCGGCCCGCAGAGCAAATGCAAATGCCAGGGTACGCTTGTTCTGTTTTCCCTACGCCGGCAGCAATGAGTCCGCTTATCGCCATTGGCAGCAAAGACTGCCGAAGAGCATTGAGGTTCTTCCTGTTCTATTGCCGGGGCGAAGCAGCCGCATGAAAGAGCCGCCTTATTCTGTGCTTCTCCCGCTGGTGCACGCCGCCGCTGAAGCCCTTGCCGCCGAGGTGGAGAAGCCTTTTGCTTTCTTCGGCCACAGTATGGGTGGGCTGATCGCATTTGAATTGGCGCGAGAGTTGCGCAAAAGCTTGGCGTGGTTCGGGAGAGACCAGCGACGATACACACTGAAGGAGAGCGAGACCCGGAGGCGCACTAGTGCCGATGAACGAAGTTCAGCACTACCGATGCAATTTCGACGCCATTGTCGTCGGTGCGGGACCCGCGGGCGCGCTCTGTGCGACGCTTCTCAGCAGGTCGGGTGCCCGGGTCGCCCTGATTCACCAAGCGAAAAGAACCGCTCATATAGAGGTGGTATCCGGCAAAGCGCGGCGTTTGGTTGAAACCCACAACCCTCATGTATTCCGGCGCTGCGGAGGAGCAACGGAAATCCACGAAACCATCTCAATTTGGGAAAACGCGGTACCTGCTGCGTCCGAGGCCATCCTCAACCCCTGGGGCTCCGCAATCGTGCTTGACCGTTTCTGCCTGGATCAGATTCTGCGCGAGGCTGCCGTCGAAGCGAACGTGCTGCTGTTTTCTGTGGCGCAGCCGGTCACTATTGCCGCCCAGAAGACAAGATGGCATCTGTCGCTCGCAACGAAAGCTGCTGCACAAATCGTAAAAGCACCCTTTGTCGTTTTCGCTACTGGGCGCGGCGCTCGAGTGCCGGGCAGAATGGAGATATTCAAAAGCGATGAAGTTGCTGTCGTCGCAAGCTTGCCCGCAAGGAGCGTCAATGATCGACACCGTCTGTACATTGAGGCGGTCAGTACAGGTTGGTGGTATGCAATTCCGGAAATCGCAAACCGCTTCTCTGTTGGATTCTGTACCACCCGGGATCAAATCAAACAACGGGGAACAAAGCTGCCGAAATATTTTATCAGTCGGCTTCGCGAGACAACAATGATTTTTTCACTGCTGGCGAGACCGCTTCAATGCGAACATGCAATTGCCGGCAGGCTGGCATGAAGCTTTACGATAAGAGCATTGGAGAACGCTGGATATCGATTGGTGATGCCGCATTCTCCCCACATCCCCTGAGCGGGATGGGCATCGAGTTTGCAAGCGAGTCGGCAACTTCCGCGTTCCTCGCGATCAAACAAGGTTTGGACGTTCGCGCTCAGAGCAACTACCAAGGCTGGATCAATGATCAAGTAGATCTTCAACGGAAATTCAAAGATTTCTACTATTTCTGATAGTCCCAACAGGATGCGTTCGGAGACCAGGGCATTGGTGAAGCTGGGCAGATGCTGACGGTACGGCAACTTAAGATAGTAACGGCGAGCAAATTAACAGTCGGCCGTGCCTCTCGCAGGAGTCTAAGCACTATTCTTCGCTTGGTCAACCTGTGGAGTCTTTTCGGCATTTCCTGAGATCGCAGATTCAGTAAATTACCCATTTAATGATCTGACGAACGCAATCAAGCCAATTGCAAAAAAGATTTGGCAGCGTGGGTCTTGAATTGATCGGTAGATCTTCTTACTTGGGCCCAGTGGGTCTAGGGAAGGCGACTCCAGCATCTCTTTAGGTTTTCATAAGGGTGCCTCGATCGCCTGGTGAGTTCGCGTCCGAGCTGTAGGCAGTTGAGAACCGGCTGGCGATCGCGCAGCCGGCCCTTATAGCCCTTGAGCACCTTTGCCTGGTCGGGAATCGTGATCTGCGCGTTGACAATGATGGGAAAATCAAGACCGATTAGCTCCCGCAATACACCAGGGAAGGTCGCATCCGGCAGTTCCTTCAAGCTGACAAATGAGTACAGAACACCGCTGAGATTCAGGTATCCATCGGTCTCGTCCACAATGCTTACATCGGCCATCTGCTCCCGCGCGCTCGAATATCTGAGTTGCTCCTCCGGGCGGCGATAGGGGCGTCTGTCAGGTGAAAGAGGATTGAGGGCACGCTTAAGT